>JARHYV010000173.1 GCA_029258495.1 Faecousia sp.
TGCCGATCTCCACGGTGGGCTGCGTCATCGGAACCCATGTAGGCCCCGGTGCCATCGCCGTCGGTTTCTTTGTAAAATAAAAAACGCCCGTCTGAACCGTTCAGACGGGCGTTTTTTATCAGCAGCAGCACAGCCATCCACGGCCGCCGCAGCAAAACATATTGCACAGATAGCACAGGCAGAAACCGGCGCAGGGATCATATCCCACGCTGAAACCTCGAAAACCGCCTGCCTGACGGCGATAGGGATCTCCCCCATGCTCCATGCGATTGAGCTCAAAGATGTACTCCTGATTGCCCGGATCCATGGATACGGCCTTCTTCATGTGCTCCAGTGCGGTGATCTGGTTGCCCAGACCCTCGTTGGCAAGGGCGCTGAGATAATACCATCTGCCGCTGCGTTTGGTCGCCTCCATGCCCGACAGGACATTCAATGCCTCTGTATACCGCCCAAAGCGAATATACTGCATGGCAGCCCGGAAATAGGAGTCCTCGGTACTCTGGTTATTGGCCTGCTGATATCCGCCATAGGCTCCATAACCGCCAAATGGGCCGTACCCGCCGAAGGGATCGTATCCCTGACCGGAGGACTGTGCCGTGCGGTACTTCTCAGGATTTTTGATCTGGTCGTAGGCCGCATTCACTTCCTGCATTTTCTGCGCAGCAACCGCATCACCGGGATTGGCATCCGGATGATATTTCTTCGCCAATGCACGATAGGCTCGCTTGATTTCTTCATCAGAGGCATCCCGGCTGACACCGAGAACCTGATACGGATCAGCCATTGTGATCCTCCTTCTCACTTTTTCTTTGTTGCTTTCGATAATTCAGCCAGACTCCGCTGTACAGAATATTGTCAAGCAGATGCTTGTCCTGAACCAGCGGCAGCCGCTCATAGGCATCGGTGCATCCGGCCATAGCCAGCACCAGATACTGCTCCCATCGGTCATAGTCCTCCCCTGCACCCATGGCAAGAAAAGGATTGTATTTTTTCTGTTTCCGATCCCGATCATAGTCGATGGCCGCATCCGCAAGGTAGATGAACCGACCCAAATGAAATCCCAGTTTCCGCAGCCAGTCGCTCCACATATCCTCGGAATAGACCATCAGCTCCGCCATCAATCTGCCAAAGCAGTTTGCAGGCTCGTCGGGATTGGCGCAGTTCGCCTTTTCCAGTTCGTTCAGCTCCCGCAGGCATTGCTCCATACCGGCGCACTGTCTGGGGTACTGCGCCGCAATATCCGCTAAATTCCTGCCGAACATCGATCCGAGGACTTTGGCAGACATCCGTTTGTCATCCTGCCAGTCATCTCTTGCCTTGTATGCAGCAAGCGCCACATTCATTCTGGCGGCGTATCGGACATATTCGTTGGTGATCCATGGGCGTTTCTTGATTGGATGCAGCACGCAGGCGCGATCTCCGCCGGATCCCTCCGGCTCGTACAGGCTCATCAGCAGCAGCGCCAGAAATGCCATGTCATATTGCAGCCCCATGCGGCAGACCTGACCGTCCGACACCTTGATCTCCCGGCAGATCCCGCAGTAAACAGCCCCGTATCGGACTTTTTCCTCCTGTGTCAATTCTTCCACAGATGCATTTACCAATCCAAACACATAAAACACCCCCATACTGGGTATGCTACCTGCTATTTGTGAACAGGCAATAAACATCCGCAAATTATTTTACAAAAAGCCGTCATTCCCTCTGCCAGAAGGAGATGATCCGGTTCAGCAGCCCTCCAAGCAGCAGGATCGTCACGCAGATATACAGCCACAGCATCCCCAAGGCGATGGCATACACGGAACCATAGATATTGGTATACACATGCAGCCGCTGCACATATTCAGAAAACAGGTTGGAGAAGATCTGCCATCCCACGGCGACCACCGCCGCCCCCGGCAGACTGCTCCAGAACCGATTGCGTCGATTGGGCAGCACCATATAGATCCCGGTAAAGACCAAGATCTGCAGGAACAGCAGGATCATAAACCGCACATCGATGATGTGAACCAACCAGTCCAGTACCGGCAGGTTCAGCGAGTCCAGCCACAGTGCTATGGACTTTCCGAACACATGCAGCACCAATGTCATAATAAGCACAAGCAGGAATGCGAAGGTGTACACCACGCTGATCAGTCGGGTGTAAAAATATCCCCGATCCTCCCGAACTCCATAGATATGGTTCAGTCCGGTGAGCAGACCGTATACCCCTCGGCTGGAAGACCAGAGTGCCGTCACCGCCGACACCGAAATCACCATTCCGGAGGAATTGTAGTAGGTATTGACAATCAGCCGCTCTGCCGCCGGCATCAGCGCCGCAGGCAGCACCGTTTCCAGAACCTCGATCAGATCATTTGCGGAAAAACTGGTGTAGCGCAGGGATGCCAAGATCAAAAGCAAGGCGGGAAATACCATCAACACCAGAAAGTAGCAGGCATTGGCGGCATACACCGGGATCTGCATATCCATGATACTGCGGATCACCCCCATAAAGCCGGCAAACCGTGTTTTTTGCTCCTGTTGCATATATCTCCCTCCTTTGCACCTTTATCCTATGCACAAACCAGCAGCATATCCCAAAAGCGAGAAAAGGGAACCGAAATTCGGTTCCCTTTTGATCCGATTGGACTTATTCTGCAGAAATCATGTAGTAGTAGACAGGCTGTCCGCCGCGCAGCAGATTGACATCTGCATCGGGGCAGATCGCAGCAAACAGATCTGCAGTCTTCTGGGCATATTTTTCCTGAATATCCTCACCGTAGTAGATGGTGATGTATTCCTTACCCTCGTCACGAACCTTCTCAGCCAGGCTCCGCAGCAAGACCTTGATATCGCGGCTGGTGCCAAAGAGCGCACTGCCGTACATTGCCAGATAATCGCCTTCATGGATATCATAGCCGTCAAAATCAGAATTCCGGGCGGCATAGGTGATCTGCATGGTATCCACGGTAGCCATTGCCTCGGTCATGGCATCCACATTTTCCTGAACCTCGCCCTCGGGGTTGAAGTTCAGCATGGCGGTAATGCCCTGAGGCACGGTCTTAGTGGGGATCACCACGACCTTTTTCTCGGTAAGCTCATCCACCTGCTCTGCTGCCATGATGATATTCTTGTTATTAGGCAGAACATAGACGGTTTCTGCCGGAACCTTGTTCACAGCGGTCAGGATATCCTGCGTGCTGGGGTTCATGGTCTGACCGCCGGAAATGATGCCATCCACACCCAGGTTCTGGAACACATCAGCCAGTCCGTCGCCTGCACATACACTCACGACGCCCAGAGGCTTTACAGGTGCTGCGATCTGGGGAGCCATTTCCTGCTCGCTCATGATCTTCTCGGTATGCTGCAAGCGCATGTTCTCGATCTTTACCGTCACAAAAGAGCCGTACTTCAGGCCCTCCTGCAGGGCGATGCCGGGGTCATTGGTATGGACATGGACTTTGATGATCTCCTCATCATCCACCAATACCAGACTGTCGCCCAAGGTAGACAGGAAACTGCGCAGAGCCTCGGGATCGGAGTCGTTTTCGCGGGAGATGATGAACTCGGTGCAGTAGCCGAAGGTGATATCGCCGGTATCGAAATCGGAGAAATCCGCCTGCTCCTTCACCTGCTCCTGTGCCTCACCCTGAGGTGCGACCACATCCTCACCGCGCATTGCCAGCAGCATGGCCTCCAGTGCCAGCAGCCAGCCCTTGCCGCCTGCGTCCACAACGCCGGCCTTCTTCAGGACAGGGTTCTGGTTGACGGTATTTTCAAGGGCGATCTTTGCCTCCTCGATGGCGGCCTCCTGAACGAACTCGATGAAGTTGTTCTCCTGAGCGGCATCGATGGCCTTGGCAGCTGCCAGACGCGCCACCGTCAGGATGGTGCCCTCGGCAGGTTTCATAACTGCCTTGTATGCAGCGTCAACACCCTCCTGCAGCGCCTCTGCCCACAGGCTGCCGTCGCACTCGGTGTAGCCCTTCAGGGTCTTTGCCATGCCGCGAACCAGCAGGGACAAAATAACACCGGAGTTGCCCCGAGCGCCCCGCAGCATTGCAGATGCGGCAGTCTTGGATGCCTTTTCCAGATTGGGATCTTCGGTCTTGCGAAGATCGGCAGCGGCAGCGTTGATGGTCATGGACATGTTCGTGCCTGTATCGCCGTCGGGTACAGGGAACACATTCAGCTCATTGAGCTGCTGCTTATGAATTTCAATAGAGGCGGCCGCGCTGATCATCAGTCTGCGAAAATCGGCCCCGTTGATGGTCTGCCTCAATAGATTACACCTCCGTAATTATCCAATCATCATGGAATCAAAATAAACATTTACGGCACGAACCTCGGTGCCGGTGCACTTGCTCACCACATAGCGCACTTCAGAAATGATAGAAGAGCCGACTGCCGCCAGGTTCACACCATGGTCAACCATGACATGCAGCTCGATGGTGATGGTGTCATCGCCGTGGAATTCCACCTTGACGCCCTTGCCCATGCTCTCTTTGCGCAGCAGATGGTACACACCGTCGGTGACAGACCGGGCTGCCATGCCCTTCACGCCGAAGCAATTTGTCGCAGCAGTTCCGGCAATGTCGGTGTAAACGCCGGCGCTGACTGTAACAGAACCGTTTTCATTTTTATGCTGGATCATAGAAATTACCTCCTGGTCCAAAAATTCAACATGCATCAAAGAATGTTTTCATTGTGATCGGGATCCCCGGCAGCCATGCTGCCGGAGCTCCCGGGATCGATAAGCTGTGTGCAGGATCAGATCATGCTCTCTTCCCAGCACTCGGGAGCGGACAGCCCCATCATCTTCACAACGGTGGGTGCCACATTGGCAAGTCCGAAGTGACCGTCCTTGATGGTCCAGCTGTTATCCTTGTCGTAGATGATGAAGGGAACAGGGTTCAGAGAATGGGCAGTACGCACAGAGGTCTTGCCCTTCTTGGTTTCGGTCATCTGATCGGCATTGCCGTGGTCAGCCGTGATGAGCACGGTGTAGCCATACTTGTCGGCAGCCTCGATGATCGCCTTCAGGCTGTTGTCCACGCACTCCATGGAGTAGATCACGGCATCCAGTACGCCGGTATGACCGACCATGTCGCCGTTGGGGAAGTTGCAGCGCAGGAACTGGAACTTCTTGGATGCCATGGCATCCACCATCTTCTCGGTGATCTCCTTGGACTTCATGGCAGGAGCCTGCTCAAAGGGGATGACATCGGAAGGAACTTCCTCGTAAACCTCCAGATCCTCGCAGACCTTGCCGGAGCGGTTGCCGTTCCAGAAGTAGGTCACATGACCGAACTTCTGGGTCTCGGACAGGGCATACTCGTGGATGCCGGCCTTGCACAGCACCTCGGTGAGGGTGTTGGTGATCACAGGGGGCTGCACCAGATAATGCTCGGGGATGTTCAGATCTCCGTCATACTGCAGCATGCCTGCAAACTTCACACCGGTATAGTCACCCCGGTCGAACTTGTCAAAATCCTTGCGGTCAAATGCCAGAGAGATCTCCTGAGCGCGGTCGCCGCGGAAGTTGAAAAGAACCACGCTGTCGCCGTTGGCGATCTTTGCCACAGGCTCGCCGTTGCGAGCAACAACAAATGCAGGCAGATCCTGATCGATGACACCGGTCTCGGCGCGGTAGGTCTCGATGGCCTCTTTTGCGGATGCGAACATCCGGCCTTCGCCCTGAACATGGGTTCTCCAGCCCTGTTCCACCATGCCCCAGTTTGCCTCGTAGCGATCCATGGTGATCTGCATTCTGCCGCCGCCGGAGGCAATGGCATAGTCAAAGCCCTCTTCGTTCAGCTCTGCAAGGACATCCTCCAGCTGCTGGACATATTCCAGTGCAGAGGTGGCAGGCACATCACGGCCGTCCAGCAGGATGTGGCAGTAAGCCTTCTTCACGCCGGCAGCCTTGGCATTTTTCAGCAGGGCGATCAGGTGAGAGATGTTGGAGTGGACATTGCCGTCGGACAGCAGGCCCAGGAAATGGAAGGCATGACCTTCGTTTGCGTTTGCAACCAGATCCTTCCAGGTCTCGGATGCAAACAGGGTGCCGTTTTCGATGGACTCGCCGACCAGCTTTGCGCCCTGAGAATAGACCTGACCGCAGCCCAGAGCGTTGTGACCGACCTCGGAGTTGCCCATGTCATCATCGGAAGGCAGACCGACGGCAGTGCCGTGTGCCTTCAGGTAAGTATTGGGGCAGGTTGCCAGCAGGTTGTCCAGAGTCGGAGTCTTTGCCTGTGCGACTGCGTCGCCTGCACCGCCGTCGCCCTTGCCGACGCCGTCCATGATTACTAAAACAATGGGTTTGTTCATAATGAATTACCTCCAAACTGAATGCCCAGAAAAATTTACGGGCGGTAAAATTGCATTTTTTGATTCATACTATTTTACACTATTATTTCCCGACTTACAACACTTTTTTCATTTTTTCCGGAAAAACACAAAAATGTCGTCCCCAAAAATCGCCGGTTTTGTGTATGTGTTGTGTAATTGTTAAAATTCTGTGTAAATTCTCAGTTCATGGTGCCCATACACCGGTCAAACAGCACCCCGATCCGCTGTCTGAGCGCCGATGCCTCCGGGCTGTCCGAGATACCATAGGCCTCGATCCAGTCCTTGGATGCCTGCTGCGCCGTCGTGAGGGTCTGAAGATCCGTGCCGAGGCTCGCCACACGGAACGCAGGCAGTCCCGACTGCCGGGAGCCGAAGAAATCCCCGGGCCCGCGCAGCTTGAGATCCTCCTGCGCAATGGCAAAGCCGTCGGTGGTCTTGCACAGCGCCTTCAGCCGGGCAATGGTCTGCTCGTTGCGGTTGTGGGTGGTGAGGATGCAGTAGCTTTTTGCGCTGCCTCTGCCTACCCGTCCGCGGAGCTGATGGAGCTGGCTCAGACCAAAGCGGTCTGCATCCTCAATGACCATCAAGGTGGCATTGGGCACATCCACACCCACCTCGATCACCGTGGTCGCCACCAGAACATCCGCCTCGCCTCTTGCAAAGGATGCCATGACCGTTTCCTTTTCCGCACCCTTCATCTGTCCGTGGAGCAGTGCGATCTTCAGATCGGGAAATACCACATCCTGCAGGGTCTGGGCCCATTCCGTGGCAGCCTTCAGGCTCATGCCGTCGGTCTGTTCCACCGCAGGACACACCACATAGCACTGATGCCCCTGTTCCGCCTGCTTGCGGATAAATGCATTGATCCGAGGGCGGTAGCTTTCACCCACCAGAAAAGAGTCCACACTCTGCCGCCCGGGGGGCAGCTCATCCAGAATGGATACATCCAGATCCCCGTACAGCAGCAGTGCCAGTGTTCTGGGGATCGGCGTCGCCGACATAACAAGCAGATGGGGCGCATCGCCCTTTGCAGAAAGCGCAGACCGCTGCCCCACACCAAATCGGTGCTGCTCGTCGGTGATCACCAGTCCAAGCTTTGCAAATTTGGTCTGGTCAGATACAAGCGCATGAGTCCCAATGATAAAATCCAATTCCCCCTGCGCGATCTGCTGACGGATCAATGCCTTGTTCTTCGGGGTCATGGAGCCGGTCAGCAGTCCCACCCGGATCCCCAGAGGAGTCAGGAGCCTTTCCAAGGATTTGAAATGCTGCTCTGCCAGAATTTCCGTGGGTGCCATCAGTCCAACCTGATATCCGTTGCGGACGGCACAGAAGGCCGCAGCGGCAGCTACCATGGTCTTGCCGCTGCCCACATCCCCCTGAACCAAGCGGTTCATGGGTGTCCCCTTCTGAAAATCTGCAAGGATCTGCCCGATGACCTTCGTCTGGGCTCCCGTCAGCTGAAAGGGCAGCGCCTCATAAAACGCAGATAGCTCCGTATCCCGGTAGATCTCGCAGCTCACTTCTGCTCTGGCTGCCCGCATCAGGCTCAGTCCGGCGGAGAAAACGAAGAATTCCTCAAAGATCAGCCGGCGCTTTGCCGACTCCGCCTCCTGCATGGTCTGCGGCTCGTGAATGGCAGTATATGCCCGTTCCGCCGGCAGGATGTCATATTTTCGCCGGATCTCCTCCGGAATGATCTCCTGAGGAACCGGACAGAGCTCCAGAGCCTGTCGGATGGTCTTGCCCATCACCGCATTGGAAAGTCCGGCTGTCAGAGGATAGACGGGCAGGATCCTTCTGGTGACTGCCGGAGGCGCATCCACCGCCTCAAACACCGGATTGGTCATATCATAACCGGCATAATCTCCGTTAACTGCGCCGTAGAAAAAGTATTCTTTTCCATATTGCAGCTGTTCCGCCGCATATTTGGCATTGAAAAAAGTCAGGTTCAGCCGCCCGGTGGTGTCTGCCACCTGTACCTTTGTCATGTCCAGACCCTTGCGGATGTGGGCAGTGCGCGGTGTGTTTGCCACCATCGCCCGAAAGCAGGCCGATACCCCCGGCTGGAGCTGGCGAATGGTCACCAGCTGGTTTCGATCCTCATAGCCTCTGGGAAAATGGCAGATCAGATCCTCCAGAGTGAAGATATTCAGCACCGCAAATTGCTTTGCTCTTGCCGCACCGACACCCTTCAGGATCGTGACCGGATCCGTTAGTCGAGCCACAGAAGTCCCCCCTTTTTTGAATTCTTATATATTATAGTATAGCTCCCACCGCAATGCAATCAAAACATTGATTAGCCCATGGGATGCAGAAATTTCCGTACCTGCCATGCAGAACCCCCGCAAAACCTCTGCAAAAGCTGTCCGCATTTCAGCACAGATTGGGTGCGGTGATTTCTGCCGCACTTCGGCACGGATCGGGCGTGGGCACTGCCCCTGTACAAAGCCGATGCCTGAGCGGTGACGATACCGAGCGCGCCCTATGGTGTGGCGATTTCTGCCGCACTCCGGCACGGATTGGGCATGGGCACTGCCCACATATAGAAAAAACTCCTTCCGAGAGTTCGGAAGGAGATATTTTCAGAGAACCTCAATTAGGCCAGCTTGTTCAGCTTCAGGGTCATGCTGCTCTTCTTGCGGGCAGCATTGTTCTTGTGCAGAAGACCCTTCAGGGCAGCCTGATCAACACACTTAACAGCCTGCTTGTAGACAACCTCAGCGTCAGCCTTGACACCTGCATCGATAGCAGCGTCAAACTTCTTCAGCATGGTCTTCAGCTCGGACTTGTTTGCCTTGTTCTTCTCGTAAGCAATCTTGGATCTGATGACATCCTTCTTAGAGGACTTGATGTTGGGCATGGATTACACCTCCTGTTCCACAATCTTCGGCCTAGACAGCCTTTTATGCAGTAACACATTATAGCG
>JARHYV010000114.1 GCA_029258495.1 Faecousia sp.
CAGCCAGACAAAAAAGTTTTTGCGACTGATATAGTAACTGTTTCTTCTTTTCATAACAATGTAATTGTACCAAATTCATCCTCTGTTCGCAAGAAAAATGAGGATACTTTTTGAAGTATCCTCAAAGATTCAGGCGTTTTGCGGTAAGTTCGATATGTTTAGGAGTCGTACCGCAGCAGCCACCGAGAATTTTGGCGCCCATCTGCGCACAGTCAAACATGATGGCGGAGAATTCCTCAGGCTGCAAGGAATATTCTGCAATTCCGTCCGAATTGATTACAGGGATCCCTGCGTTCGGCTTGCAAATCAGCGGGATACGGATCTGCCGACGGAGCTTGCTGACCAATCCGGCAGTAAAATTGTCGGCGGCAACGCAGTTAAATCCGACTGCGGCGGCTCCGGCCTGTTCCAGATCGTGCAGAATGGCGCCGGCATCCATACCGGAGAACAAAGAGCCGTCCGGCTGCATGGTAAATGTGTAGATCACGGTTTCGGCACCTTCCAGTTCGGCGGCGGTAAGGATCGCTTCAGCATCCTGGGGATACAGAAGGGTTTCGGCTGCCAGGAGGTCTGCACCGCCTTCCAACAGTCCGGAGATCTGCCGACGGTAGTTTTCGACCATCGTATCAAAGAGATTGGTATCGTACGAGTCGATAAATGCAGCCAGAGTGGTCAGATTTCCTGCAATCAGAGCATTCGGTGCGGCTTTTCGGCTGAGGGATACGAGCATTGCGTTGATGGACTCTGTCTGGCGATCCAGTTTGACATGGGACAAAGGAATGGGCTGTGCCTGAAAAGTGGGAGCGTAGATCACCCGACTGCCTGCCTGATAATATCTGCGCTGCAGATCGATCAGGTGTTCCGGGTGATTGATGATCCATTCCTCGGTACAGCATCCTCGGGGCATACCGGCTTTCATCATATTGGAACCGGTGGCACCGTCGAGGAGAAGGATACCTTGGTCGAGATGGGTTTGAAATTGCTGCCGTGTAAGCATCAGCATCATCCTTTCTGTCTAAATATGGAACTTATGGTATCATATTCTGGATAATTTTTCAAGATAAACCGCATAATGGTTGACGGAAGTAGATCGTTCTGGTAGAATAATTAAATATTCAAAAAAGGAGTTATTTATGAAGAAGACAGTTCTCAGAGAATATGCCCGTCTGATCGTCCGCTGCGGCGTGAATGTTCAGAAGGGGCAGGAAGTCCTGATTTATGCCGGATTGGATCAGCCTGAATTTGTTCAGCTGGTGGTTGAAGAGGCTTATAAGGCAAAGGCTAAAAAGGTTATTGTGGAGTGGCACTATGCTCCGCTGGAGAAAATTCATGTACGCAACCAGTCCGTGACCACCATGGGCGCGGTAGAGGCTTGGGAGAAGGAGCGTCAGCAGCACTACTGCGATGTTCTGCCTGCCCGCATTCATCTGGTTTCCGATGATCCCGACGGGAAAAAGGGTATGAACATGGAGAAGGTGGCAAAGGCCCGCAAAATGAGCTACCCCATCCTCAAGCCCTATTCCGATGCGATCAACGGCAAGCAGCAGTGGTGCATTGCAGCGGTACCCGGTGTGGCTTGGGCTAAAAAAGTGTTCCCCGGTTTGAGCAAGAACCAGGCTGTCGAGAAACTGTGGGAGGCAATCCTCACCACCTCCAGAGTGAACGAAGACCCCATCAAGGCATGGGAGCAGCACAACGCAGATCTGGCTGAGCGTTGTGAATATCTGAACATTCTGGAGATCGAGAGCCTGCATTACACTGCCGATAACGGAACGGATCTGACTGTCGGCATGATCCCTCAGGCTCATTTCTGCGGCGGCGGAGAAACCAGCCTGCAGGGCATCTTCTTTAACCCGAACATCCCTTCCGAAGAATGCTTTATCTCGCCTATGAGAGGAAAGGCAGAGGGTATCGTATATTCTACAAAGCCGCTGAGCTATCAGGGACAGCTGATCGATGGGTTCTCTCTGCGTTTTGAAAACGGCAAGGTCGTAGAGGCGAAGGCACAGCAGGGCGAGGAATTGCTGAACACCATGATCTCTATGGATGAAGGTGCGGCCTATTTGGGCGAATGTGCACTTGTCCCCCAGAAGAGCCCCATCGCAGAAAGCGGTATCCTGTTCTACAATACACTGTTTGACGAGAATGCATCCTGCCATCTGGCAATGGGCAGAGGCTACACTGATACCATTCGGGACTACCAGAATTATACTCTGGAAGAGTGCAGAGAAATGGGCATCAATGACTCCATGATCCATGTGGATTTCATGATCGGCTGCGACAGCATGCGGATCGATGCGATCTGCACCGACGGCAGTGTGGTGCGCATCTTTGAAAAAGGAAACTGGGCTTTCTGATTTCTCTGATTAATTTACAGAAAAATTCAAAATAACACTTGCATTTTGTGTGGGAATGTGTTATGATAGCCGAGCGATTGAAATTGCTAAGGGCGCTTATGCCCTTTTACGAACATTCAGAAAGAGGTGAACAACATGAATGAAG
>JARHYV010000142.1 GCA_029258495.1 Faecousia sp.
CAACAGGTCTGAATGCTGTGCCACCCGGCCTATGTGGCAGGGGCTTGATGAACTGGTGCAGAACTATTTTCAGAACATCACACTGGCGGATCTGCTGAAGAACAAACCTTGAAAAAATCCCCGATTGCCTGTACAATCGGGGATTTTTTGCAGAATTTTGGATATTCAAGATTGAAAAAACACTCCTGAAATCACCGGTTTGACGGGTTCGGTGATCAGGAGTGTAGATCGAAAGATCTGAAATCGTATTTCTGTTTCTCCATATTTATGCACAGATTGTATATTTGTCACTCTGGTAATGGGAAGATGGTTGGGATGGATCAGTACTGAGCTGCACTGGCATTTTTTAGTTGGAGCTGAAGTCGGTCGGCGATGAGGGCGATGAACTCAGAATTTGTAGGCTTGCCCTTGGTGTTGGAAACGGTATAGCCGAAGAAACGCTGCAAGGTGTCCAGATCGCCTCTGTCCCATGCCACCTCGATGGCATGACGAATTGCCCGTTCTACACGGGAGGGTGTTGTCGAGAAGGTCTTTGCGACCTGAGGATAGAGGACTTTGGTGATGGCATTGATCACATCCATGTCCTCTACGGCAATGATGATCGCCTCACGGAGATATTGATAACCCTTGATATGGGCAGGAACGCCGATCTCATGA
This sequence comes from Faecousia sp., assembly GCA_029258495.1. Lineage (GTDB taxonomy): Bacteria > Bacillota > Clostridia > Oscillospirales > Oscillospiraceae > Faecousia. The sequence continues at coordinate 658 of JARHYV010000142.1, forward strand.
ATGATGTTGGTGACCATAGCCTCGATATTGGACTGAGCAGGCTTATGTACCTGCAGGTTTTTCTGGCTGTCACCGCCTTGGATCTCCTCGAGTCTGTCCACCAGTGCCTCCATATCGCAGGGTTTCAGCATCAGGTACATGACCCCAAGGCTTGCAGCGGTGGATGCCACATAGTCTGTGACAAATCCGGATGTGGCAAGGATCGACGGCTGATGGTCGCTCCCGGCGATGGTCTTGAGTACGGTGATCCCATCCCGTTTGGCAAGCATCAGATCCAGAACCAGAATATCCGGCTTTCTCTCTTCTAACATTCGGATCGCCTGTTCCCCATCGTTGGCGACTCCGGCTACCTGAAAACGGTCTGATCGCTGCAATACGGAGCGCAGCGAATTACAAAAATCTTCTGAGCCGTCGGCAATGAGCACACTTGATTTTTTCTCCATGAATTTTCCTCTCCTTCGATTGGTTGATTTGCATCGGGGTTCGACCCCGCACATGTCGCTGTGACAAAATAAATGATAGCATGAGGTATCACTTTTTGCAATAAAAAACAAGAAACAATCGCTCGACGAAAAGTGGTATAATTCGACAGTATTTAGTCGAAAAATGAACTTTTACGATGAAAATAGGGGGAACGACAGACAGTTTGAACCATCGGATACGGTTGACGCAAACACCCCTATCGTGTAAAATATAACCATAAATATAACGAAAAGGAGCCTGATTATGAACGAAGTTTGGAATCTAGACCCAATTTATACCGGGTTTGAAGATCCTGCCTTTGAGCAGGATTTGAGCACCCTGAAGGAACTTGTCGAGGAATTTATTGCCTTCACAGGGAACCTTGAAACCGCCGACACAATCGACACTCTGCGACAGGGGATCGATTTTGAAGAAAAGATCAGTCTGCTGGCAGGCAAGCTGGCAGAGTACACTTCCCTGCGCCAGTCCACCAATACCAAGGATCCCGATGCCGCATCCCACATGGGCAGGATCATGACGGTTTACAGCTCTTTGGCTGCGCCCGAGGCTGCATTCAAGGATTGGGCAGGGAAACTGCCGAACCTGATGGAGCTGGTGGATGCAGATGAGATCCTGAAGAACTACCATTTCCTGTTTTCCAACATGGCGGATGCAAGCCGCTATCTTCTGGCAGGCCGCGGGGAAGAGATCATGGCACGGATGGAGCTGTCCGGCGGAAACGCCTGGGCGGATCTGCATCAGTACCTGACCAGTACCGTATCCGTTGATTATCACGGAACCACCACCAATCTTTCTGCGATCCGCAATCTTGCATATGATCCGGATCCCCAGATCCGTAAGGATGCATACGAGGCAGAGCTGGCAGCCTATGACAAGATCAAGGATGCCGTGGCATTTGCCCTGAACTCCATCAAGCTGGAAACCATCACCGACTGCCGGCTCCGTGGCTATGACAGCCCTCTGGAGCGCACCCTGAAACATGCATTCATGTCCCGCCGGACGCTTGATGCCATGCTGGAGGCAATGGATGAGTACCTGCCGAAATTCTGGCAGTACCTGAAGACCAAGGCAAAGGTTCTGGGACACGAAAACGGACTGCCTTGGTACGACCTGTTTGCGCCCATGGGCAATTCTTCCACGAAATTCACCACGCAGCAGGCAAAGGATTTTCTGGTGGAGCAGTTCTCCGGCTTTGACCATGAGGTTGCAGAGCTTGTTGCCAGAGCCTTTGACAATGCATGGATCGATTTCTTCCCCAGAGACGGCAAGGCCGGCGGCGCATTCTGTGCCGGGGTCGAGTGTTTGGGCGAAAGCCGGATCCTCACCAACTTCGACGGGATGTTCACGGATGTTGTGACACTGGCGCACGAGCTGGGACATGCCTTCCACAATTACTGCATCCGGGATCACCGTCCTCTGAACCATGACTATTCCATGCCTGTGGCAGAAACCGCCTCTACCTTTAACGAGTGCGTTGTCATGGCAGCAGCCATCAAGGCAGCCAAGGACGATGACGAGCGTCTGGCACTGATCGAATCTCAGCTGCAGGATGCCACCCAGATCATCTGCGATATCTATTCCCGCTATCGTTTTGAAACCATGGTGCTTGCCGATCGGGAGGAGAAGTTTATGGATGCAGCGACCCTGTGCGACTACATGACGACTGCCCAGAAACAGTCCTACGGCGATGGTCTGGACAACGGCATCATGCATCCGTATATGTGGGTCTGCAAGGGACACTACTATGGTTCCACCTTCTACAATTTCCCCTATGCCTTCGGCGGACTGTTTGCCCGGGGTCTGTATGCTCAGTACGAAACTGAGGGCGCGCCCTTCGTTGAAAAATACAAGCGTCTGCTCTATGCGACCCCTGTTGCAACGGCAGAGGATGCAGCCAAGGTTGCCGGTATCGATCTGACGGATAAGAATTTCTGGCGCGGCGCCCTGCAAACCATTGCAGATCAGATCGACCTGTTCTGCAAGATCGTGGAGGAGAAATAAATGGCAACTCAGAATGTAAAGGAATTGATGCAGTTTCTGGATGCAGCTCCCAGTGTGTATCACGCAGTGGAGGGACTGAGAGGACTGTTCGAGGCTGCCGGCTACACCCGTCTGGACGAGGGGAAGATATGGCAGCTGGAAGTGGGCGGAAAATATTATCTCACCCGCGGCGGCAGCGCGATCCTTGCCTTCCGGGTTCCCTGTGACAAGCCTCAGGGGTTCCTGATGACCTCCAGTCACTCTGACCGTCCCACCTTCAAAATCAAGGAAAACGGCGAAATGGAGAGCAAATACATCCGCATGGCGACGGAAAAATACGGCGGAATGCTGATGGCACCTTGGTTCGACCGTCCCCTGAGCGTGGCAGGCAGAGTTCTGGTGGAAACCCCCACCGGAGTCAAGTCCAAGCTTGTGAACATCGACCGCAACCTGATGATGATCCCCAATGTGGCGATCCACATGAACCGCAAGGCAAATGACGGCTATGCCTACAATCCTACCAGTGACACCATTCCGGTTCTGGGCGGAAAGGATGCAAAGGGGAAATTTGACGAACTGCTTGCACAGCAGGCAGGGGGGAAGATCCTTGCCCACGACCTGTACCTGTATAATCGGGATCGGGCAAGCCTGTGGGGGATCGACGAGGAATTCGTATCCGCTCAGGCGATCGACGATCTGGAGTGCGCATGGGGCACCACCAAGGGGTTCCTGACGGCAGGGGACTCCCGTTCCATTCCTGTGGTGTGCGTCTTCGACAGCGAGGAGGTCGGCTCCAGCTCGGTGCAGGGCGCAGCATCCACGCTGCTTGCTGATGCACTTGGCAGGATCTGCAAGGCTCTGGATCTGGAGCTGACCCAGATGCTCAGCCAGAGCTTTATGGTTTCGGCGGACAATGCCCATGCGGTGCATCCCAATCATCCGGAGCTTGCCGATGGGGCAAATGCTCCCGTGGTGAATGAGGGCATCGTGCTGAAGTTCAACTCCAATCTTCGCTATACCACCGATGCCGTGTCGGCAGCTGTGCTGCGCAAGGTGTGCGGCAAGGCAGGGGTGCCGGTTCAGACCTATTACAACCGTGCGGACATTGCCGGCGGTTCGACTCTGGGCAACATCTCTCTGGGACAGGTATCCGTCCCCACGGCGGATATCGGACTTGCACAGCTGGCGATGCATTCCTGCTATGAAACGGCAGGTGTGCAGGATCTTGAGTATCTGGTGACGGCAATGCAGGCCTTCTATTCCAGTACGCTCACGGTCACAGCAGACGGAGAATATATCATCGACTAAAATGAAAAAACCTCCCTCGTAAGAGGGAGGTTTTTGTCATATAAAGGGATTGAAATAGCGTCCGCCATTGACGATGGTGAGTATGAATGAGAAAATCAGCAGCCCGATGCAAAGTGTCATGGCGATCCAGTCCCCTTTGGAAAAGGGACGACCGGAGTACCATGTGCGCTTGGGGGATTTTCCAAAACCACGAAGTTCCATTGCGTTGGAGATGGTGTCGATGCGCTCCATACTGGACAGGATCAGGGGGATGAGGATGCCGCTGACATTTTTCAGCCTGCTGATCAGGCTGGCTTTTTTGCTCAGCTCGATGCCTCGTGCCTGCTGAGCCTGAGAGATGTCGGCATATTCCCGCTGAATATCTGGAATATAGCGCAGGGAAAGTGCCACGGCATAGCTGATACGGTAGCTGACTCCGATCCGGTTCAGAGAGGCTGCAAATTCGGATGGATTTGTGGTGCAGACGAACAGCAGCACGATGGGGATGGTGCAGGTGTATTTCAGCGCAACATTCAGGTGGTAGAAAAGCTGTTCTGCGGTGACCACATAAGGCCCTGCGATATGGAACAGGACAGTCCGGCTGCCGTAAATACTCACGCCGTGCTCCGGACTGAACAGGAAAATGAGCAGGTTGTTCAGCAGCATGAATACCATGGTGAAACCAAGCATAAAGCGGATATCCTTCAGCTTGATTTTGGATACCTTGAACAGGATCAGGGAAACCACGGTGAGGACGGCCAGCAGCGGCGTGTGAAAGCCGCTCATGGCGGCAAGACTCCATGTGAGCAGACACACAAGCTTGCTTGCGCCGGTGAGCCGATGGATGGGAGATTGCCGCTCGATATAGTTAAATAGATTGGTCAACTCGGCGTACCTCCTGATCTCTGGCGATGAAACGCCTGGTGAATTCTTCGGGTGCGGGAATGCCGCAGGTCATGGAAAGATGGTAAAGGGAGGTTTCCTTCAGATGCGCCTGCTCCACGATCTGGGGATCGTTGAGGACTTGGGCGGCAGACTGGTCGGCAATGACCCGGCCATCGTGGAAGACCACGGCTCTGGGGGTGTATTCCAGCATCAGGTGCATGTCGTGGGTGATCAGCACCACCGTGACCCCCTGCTTGTTCAGATGGTGCAGGAAATCCATGATCTCGGTGTAGTGCCGGAAATCCTGACCGGCAGTGGGCTCGTCCAGAAGGATCATCTCCGGCTGCAGCACCAGAATGGAGGCGATGGTGACACGCTTTTTCTGCCCGTAGCTCAGAGCGGATACCGGCCAGTTCCGGAAGGAGTACAGCCCGCATATTTTCAGAGTGTCTTCCACCCGCTGCCGGACTTCCTCCTCGGGGATGCCCCTGTTGCGCAGACCCAGAGCGACCTCGTCGAAGATCTGGGTCTTAGAGATCATCTGGTTCGGGTTCTGCATCACATAGCCGATATGGTCGGCGCGCTCTTTGATGCTCAGTGTGGCAAGATCGGTGCCGTTGAGGGTCATCGTGCCCTGCTGCGGGCGGACAAATCCGCACACAGCCTTGGAAAATGTGGATTTTCCGGCGCCGTTGGTGCCGACAATGCTGAGCATTTCGCCCTTGCGGATGGTCACATCAATGCCCTTCAGGGCATGGTGTCCGCCGGGATAGGTGAAATCCACACCCTTTGCCTGAAAGAGCACGGGCAGTTCGGCGGTTTTATCGGGGGTGGGCTGATGGTCAAACCAGTCGCGCACCTGCTGCTTTTGACCGTCGGACAGCGAAAGCGCATGCAGGGATGCAGGATGCATCTCGGGGGTCAGGGGGACACCGGCATACTTGAGGGCAGTGACATACAGCGGCTCACGGATGCCACTCTTTTGCAGCAGGTCGGAGCACAGCATCCGGTCTGCACTTCCGTCGTAGAGGATCCGGCCGTCGCCCATCAGCACCACGCGATCCACATTGCGGTGCAGCACATCCTCGATGCGGTGCTCGATGATGATGACGGCGCAGCCGGTGCGCTTTTGGATCCGGTCGATCAGCTCGATGGCCTGCTTTCCGGTGGCAGGATCCAGATTTGCAAGCGGCTCGTCAAACAGGAGCACATCCACCTGATTGACCATGACTCCGGCAAGGCTGACACGCTGTTTCTGACCGCCGGAGATCTCATGGGGCGCATGGTGCAGCACCTGCTCCACATCCACAAGCTTTGCCACGGTTTTGACATGCTCGTGCATTTCGTCGTTGGGGATGTTGTCATTCTCCAGTGCAAAGGCGATATCCTCTGCAACGGTGAGTCCGATGAACTGACCGTCAGCATCCTGCAAAACCGTACCGACGATCTTACTCAGACCGAACAGCCCCAATTCCAGCGCGTTTTTTCCGCCGATGGTCAGTTTACCCGTGGCTTTTCCTGGATAGCGGTTGGGGATCAGCCCGTTGATGCAGTGGGCAATGGTGGACTTGCCACAGCCGGAGGGGCCGGCAATCAGCACCTTTTCCCCTTTTTGAATATTCAGATTGATGTGGTAGAGGGTCGGCTCCGCCTGAGCGGTGTATTGAAAGCCGAAATCTTCAAAGGAAATCACAGTGTTGTTTTCCATCGGGGAACCTCCTAAAAATAAAGGCAGGCAAAAAGCCTGCCTTTGTCGGGAATTTCGCTTACTCCTTGGTCAGGCTGCCGGCTTTGGGCTTGGATGCTGCGTAAGCAACACACAGCAGAGAGCCGACAATGGCGGTGGTGACCGCATTGGAAACGCCGGCCAGCAGACCCTGAGTGAATACCTTGTTCACAGGCTCGCTGAAGATCAGGATGTCCAGAACAGGGGCAACCAGACCCCAGCTGATGACATGGCAGATGACCTGAGAGATGTTGAACTTGATCAGACCCTTCTTGCCGATCTCGCCCTCTTCCAGCTTGGTAGCCTTGGAGGTGAAACCCACCAGCAGACCGAAAACGGCAGAGGCCAGAACCCAGCTCCACCAGATGCCCCAGCCATAGCTGAAGTCGATGAGGGCATGACCGATCAGACCGATCAGCAGACCGGCAACCGGGCCGTAGACCACGCTCAGGAATGCCAGCAGACCGTACTGAACGGAGATGTTGGTGTTGGGAACGGGACTGGGGATCGCGACAAACCGGCCCAGAACAAAGAACAGAGCCGCACCGATGCCGATGGCAACGATGGTCTTGACAGAAAACTTTTTCATTGTAAATCCTCCTAAATACTCAATCTTTTATTCAAAAGTCCTCCTAAAATCTTAGGAAAAACCCTTAAACGGCTCAATGGTGATGCGCCAGGAGTTGCCGGTGCCGATGTTGTAGGCACGGGCAAAGGAGCCCTGATTGATGGCAACGGCCATACAGTCCAGACTGTTGACATAGGTGAGTGCCTCACCCACATAGACATCTGCAAAGCTCTTTGCAAAGGTGATGATATTGCGGTAAACGGTACGGGTATCGTTCTCGATGGTGATACTCAGGCGGTCGCCGTATTTGGCTCCGGTCTGCAGGAACAGCTCCCGGGGGATATTTGTCCACAGACTGCCGAAACGCACATCCAGAACATCGATGGTGCCGTGGGCGCCGTCCTTGTCGAGATATGGCTCCACGATGGGCAGGCTCACCAGAGAGTCGATGGGGATCTCCGGGCCGACCTGAGTGAAGGAGATGGCTCCGCTTGCAAGCCGTGCGCCGGTATAGGCATAGACATCCCTGCCGTGGAAGGTATAGCTCTCTCCGGAGTTGGGCAGGCGGTTCACATGCTCGTCGATCTCCCGTGCCTCAACGACCCCGTCCAGACGAAGGATGTGGGTCAATGTGCCGTTGTCGGGGGTGACGATATATTTGCCGGATTTGGTCTTGACCACCACGCTTTTTCGGGTGGAGCCGACACCGGGATCGACCACACTGACAAACACCGTATCATCCGGCCAGTAGGAGATGGTCTGGATCAGGCGATAGCTGGCCTCCCAGATGGAATAGGGGGTGATATCATGGGTCAGATCATGCATTTTCAGATCCGGATTGACGCAGTATGCCACGCCGTACATGGCGCTGACGGCACCGTCTACCAGACCGAAATCTGATTGAAAAACAAGAGGGTTCATACACATACAACCTCCAAATTTCGATTACGAGGATATCATATCCTTTTTATTTTCAAAAGTCAACTAAAATGAATTTTCTATAGAAAAAAGGTGCATATCGTAGGATATGCACCCATAAAAATGAATTATTTTCGTATATATTTATCACACAGGGAGTGGATCTGATCTGCAAATTTTGCAAGCTCCTTGTTGCTCAGACCGCGGCTGACCTGAATGACCTCCAACAGCCGCTTTCCGGCGGAAACAAGGCGGTCAAAGGCGGCATTTCCTCTGCGCCGTCCGTCGGAGAGCTTGGTGACCTTGACGATCTTTCCTTTGGCGGTGCATTGACCGGTGATCAGGTCGTATTCGTCGCCGCTGTACGGCGCAATGGCGCAGATCCCCAGCTGATCGGTGATGGCACCGGCGAACAGATCGCAGTTGGTATCGTCGCCGTGGTTGACGAACACCTGTCTGGGCTTTTCCTTCATGGCGCCCAGCCATCCCAACAGCATGTTCCGATCGGCATGACCGCTGATGCCCTCCAGTGTGGCGATGGCCGCCTGAACATGGATCTCCTCACCGAAGAGCCGGACATTGGTGGCTCCGTCGATGAGCTTTCTGCCCAGAGTCCCCTCTGCCTGATAGCCCACAAACAAAACGGTGCTGTCGCTGCGCCAGAGATTGTGCTTGAGATGGTGGCGGATCCGACCGGCCTCGCACATTCCGGATGCCGAGAGGATAACTTTTGGCGTGGTATCAAAATTGATGGCTCTGGATTCCTCGCTGGTGATGCTGAGCCGGAGTCCCGGGAAGGAAATGGGGTCGATCCCCTGCTCGATCAGGGCGAGGGTCTCTTCGTCGTAGTATTCCACCAGTCCGTCTGCATAGATCTTGGTGGCCTCCACCGCCAGAGGTGAGTCTACATACACCGGAAAATCCTCATGCCCCTGAATGAGATGCCGCTCCAGAATGATCCGGATGAGATACAGCAGCTCCTGCGTCCTGCCGATGGCAAAGGCAGGGATCACCAGATTGCCACCCCGGTCAAAGGTCTCCTGCATAATATGGGCAAGCTGCGTCACATAGTCCGGACGCGCTCCGTGGAGCCGATCCCCATAGGTGGATTCGATGATGACATAGTCGGCATCCGGAGGCATGGACGGATCCCGGATCAGTGGGCGGTCGATGTTGCCCAGATCGCCGGAGAACAGGATCTTTCGCGTCTGGTCATGCTCCTGCACGGTCAGCAGGATGCTGGCAGAGCCCAGAAGATGCCCTGCATCGGAAAAGCAGAGGGTGATCCCGTCAAAGATCTGTACGGGAACGCCATAGTGATAGGACTTGAACTGGGTCAGAGCATTGATGGCATCGGCAGTGGTATAGATCGGCTCATAGGCAGGCTCGCCGGATCGCTGTGCCTTGCGGTTGCGCCATTCTGCCTCGGACTCCTGAATGTGGGCAGAGTCCCGGAGCATGATATTGCACAGCCTTCGGGCGGCCTCGGTGGAGTAGATGGGGCCTTTGAACCCCTGAGCCACCATGGCGGGGATCAGTCCGGAGTGATCGATGTGTGCATGGGTCAGACAGATGGCATCAATTTGGTTGGGGGCAATGGGCAGATCGCAGTTTTCGTAGATGTCTGCGCCCTGCTCCATGCCGCAGTCGATCAGGATGTGTCTGCCGCAGGTTTCCAGCAGGGTACAGGAGCCGGTTACCTCGTGTGCGGCACCCAAGAATGTCAGTTTCATGAAATCACACTCCTTTTATTTTGACTATACTACCTTTTTGCCGCTACGCACAGGTGCTATGGAAACTTTCTTTTTCCCGTGGTATCCGATCCTATGAAGGAAGGGCGGAAAATGCTCCGGACAGAAATACCCACCCGAGCACGGAGGCATCGGGTGGGTGATCAGCATTATTGGATCTTGACTTCGGCAACGCGGACACACAGGCTCTGCCCGTAGGGGAAACCGGTGAGGTTTGCAGTCAGCACCTCTCCCTCCTGTGTGAACAGGAGCTCTTCGCCGTTGTCCATCCAACGGATGGATTTTACGGTGCAGTCAAATTTTTCAAGGACGACGGTGGTATCCTCGGAGAAACTCAGGGAAACATTCTTGTTTCCGTCGGAATGTCCGGGGTTAAAGCGGAACAGATACAGGGTCTTGGGATCGTTGACATCCCTCAGGACAAATTCCCGCTTGTCCCGATAGGTGATATAGGGACGGCCGTTGTGGATGGCGGTTCCGTAGAGGCTCATCCAGCGTCCGATGCACTCCATCATGCCCCGCTGGATCAGGGAAACGGAGCCGTCTGCATTGGGGCCGATATTCAGCAGGAAGTTGGCCCCCACCTTGCGGCACTCGCAAAGTTCCTCGATGATCTGCTTGATGGGCTTGAAATCGATGTCATCGGCAATGCCCCAGTCGTTAAACAGCGTCTGGCACATTTCACCGGCCACATATTTTGTGCGGCCGCGCAGATCCAGAGGCTCCGGCATGCCGCGCTCAAAGGTGACTGCGTCGATCTCGTCCACACCCATTTTGCCCCGTCCTTCCAGACCGGTGTTGTTGATGATCATCGCCTCCGGCTGATAGGAGCGGATCATGCGGTAGAGCTGTTCCTCTTTCCAGTCGGCATCGGGCTTAGACCAGTTGCCGTCGAACCAGAAACCGCCGATCTTGCCGTAGTTGGTGCAGAGGATCTCCACGCTTTTGTTCAGATATTCCAGATATGCGTCGAAATCATCGTTGAAATCCGGGTTATGCCAGTCCAGTGTGGTGTGGTAGAAGAAGGGGACGATATCTGCCTTGCGGCACTCATCGGTAAATTCAGCCACCAGATCGCGTCCGGTAGGGGAATGCATCACATCGAAATCGTGAAGACCGTGGGTGTCGTAGAGAGAAAAACCCTCGTGGTGACGGGTGGTCAGCACGATGTAGCTGCATCCGGCGGATTTTGCCGTCTGAACGATCTGTGCCATGGAGCCGACCCGAAAGGTATCGATCAGGGGCTCGTACTCTGCCATGTTCATGTGGTGGACAGAGTATGTCCATTCACCGCGGTTGAGCTGAGAATAGAGTCCGAAATGCACAAACATGCCAAAACCAAGCTGTTCAAAATCCTTGATGTACTGGGGTGCGATGGGAAGTTCGTTGTGACTCATGGGATGACCTCCGTAATGTGCACCTGCTGCAATGCCCGCAGCGGTGTCCTATTGAATAGCAGCTGCCGTTGCATTCGCACAGGCGGCTGCTTTTGTGAGTATACCACTAAAGGAGGTGATTGAAAAGAGGCTTTTGCAGTAAAATCAACAAAAACCGGGAAAAGCATTTTGCTTTTCCCGGTCGGTATGGTGCGAACTCTTTGCTGTAACGCCGATCAGCGGTTGGACAGCAGAGCCTCGATCTTTTTGATG
>JARHYV010000361.1 GCA_029258495.1 Faecousia sp.
ACCTTACGATTTCAGAGCTTTGGTACGCCGGAAGGGACTCGAACCCCCGACCTACTGATTCGTAGTCAGTCACTCTATCCAACTGAGCTACCGGCGCATACACCTCAAGTGCCTAGATATAATATCATAGGAATTCAGAAAAAGCAAGTACTTTTTTCAAAATTTTTTATTTTTTTCGTTTATTGACACAACCTTCAGAAAATGGTACTCTAAGATGGATAACGTCGCAAAGAAGGGACGCTTTTATTTGGAAAACCTATTGAAACAACTGCCGGATGTGCTGCCGGACTGGTATGAGCAGCACAAACGGGATCTCCCCTGGCGAGCCGATCAGCAGCCATATCATATCTGGCTCTCGGAAATCATGCTGCAGCAAACTCGCGTAGAGGCAGTCAAGGGCTATTACAGGCGGTTTCTGGAGGCATTGCCGGACATTCCCTCTCTGGCAGCCTGCGATGACGACCGCCTGCATAAGCTGTGGGAGGGTCTGGGCTATTACAGCCGTGTGCGCAACCTCAAAAAAGCCGCTCAGGTCATTATGGACGAATACGGCGGAGTCTTTCCCCATGAGCACAAGCAGGTTCTGGCACTGCCCGGGATCGGCGCATATACCGCAGGTGCCATCTGCTCCATCGCCTTTTCTCAGCCCAAGGCTGCCGTGGACGGCAATGTGCTGCGGGTCGTTTCCCGGGTGTGCCGGGATTACGAGCCCATCGACCTGCCAGCCGTGAAGACCCGTGTTCAGCAGCAGCTGGAGGCCGTCTACCCCACGGACAAGCCCGGCTTGTTCACCCAAGCTCTGATGGAGCTGGGTGCCACCGTGTGCGTCCCAAACGGCGCACCGAACTGCGCCGCCTGTCCCTGCCGCAGTTTCTGTCTGGGACAGGATGACTGGAAGAACCTTCCCGTCAAGCTCCCCAAAAAGGAACGCCGTCAGGAAGACCGCACCGTGTTCGTTCTGGACTGTGACGGGCATTATGCGATTGAGAAACGACCCGAACGGGGACTTTTGGCAGGGCTGTTCCAATTTCCAAATATCTCCGGTTTTTTGTCCCCGGAGGATGCCGTTTCCTGGGCTGAGGCTCAGGGGCTGCGTCCATCGGACATTCAGCTGCAAACTCAGCGTCATCATATTTTCACCCATATCCGATGGGATATGCGCTGCTATTACATCCATGTACAGGAGAAAATCGGCGCATACACATGGCTCACTCTGAAAGAAATAGATGAACAGGCGGCTCTGCCCACGGCATTCCGCCAGTTTCGGGAGGAAATTCAAGATGTTTGACTACCACATGCATTCCACCGTTTCCTTTGACGGCCACAACTCCGGTCTTGAAATGGCACTGGCTGCCAAAAATGCAGGCATGAGAGAGATCTGCTTTACCGACCATGTAGACTACACCGAGGAGATGAACATGGTCTTCGACCCTGAGGTATACCATCAGGTCTATGACCGACTGGAAATCCCCGGGCTGCTGATCCGCAAGGGGATGGAATACGGTCTGACCCCCGACAATCAGCAGCAGCTGAAAAAAGATCTCCTGCGTCGGGACTATGATTTCATTCTGGGCAGCATCCATCTGGTGGATGGGTTGGATGTCTATCTGGAGCCCTACTGGCAGGGAAAGACACCGGAGCAGGCTGCACTGATCCAACTGGAGCAGACCCTGAAATGCGTGCAGGTGCACACCGACTATGATGTTCTGGGGCACCTGACCTTCATCTCCAAGGCAAAGGCCAACCCCGTCAAATCCCTGATCCCATACGAAACATATCCCGAGCTTTTTGACGAGATCCTGAAGGAACTGGTGCGCCATGACAAGGGCATGGAGCTGAACACCAGTGGGATCGACCGCTGCGGCGGCCCCCTGCCCACACTGGATTTCTTCCGCCGTTTCAAGGAACTGGGCGGAAAAATCGTCACCGTTGGCTCCGATGCCCATACAGCCGACCGAGTGGGGCAGTATACCCACGAGATGGTGGCACAGCTGAAGGAGATCTTCGGCTATGTCTGTACCTTTGAAAACCGCCAGCCCATCTTCCACAAATAACAAAGCCGCTCCGAGATTGGAGCGGCTTTTCAATTTACAGGATATCCTGACCGGCAAAGTATTTCTTCAGCGGCACATACAGCACACCGGCGATGGCCAGTGCCAGCAGCGTGTTGGGCAGCATGTACACACCGTTGTAGACGAGGGAGTACAGTGTAGCGTTGTCAAACACACCGAACCCGGGAACCGCAGTAGGCTCTATGATCCGGTAAATGGTCACACCGCTGATGAAATGGACAATAAAGCGAGCAGCACCGCCTAGGATCGTACCCGGGAAGATGCCCCATGCCTTACCCTTGAACAGTCCGGCCAGACCCAAGGGGGTGAATGCCACCAGATAGTCCAGCAGCATGCTCTGCCAGCCCCATGCATATGCGCCGTCAAAGATCAGCTGCAGCAGACCGTAGGTAAAGCCTGCCAGAAGGCCCTTGCCCAGTCCCCAGCGGACTGCAAAAAACAAAATGGGGAACATGGCGGGGGTCAGGCTGCCGCCGTTGGGCAGCTGCATCAGCTTTACATAGCTCAGGGCCTGAGCCAGAGCCACCATCATTGCGCCCTCGCACAAGGCGCGCACGCGCAGGTGCTGTTTGTTGGTATTGGTTGACATAATTCTCTTTTCCTCCGAATAAAAAAGTATCGCATTGCAACCTCGTCATAACGAAGACAATGCGATACTGTAAAAATCCATCCGCATCTTTCCCTACGACGGCATGACCCGTATCAGGTTCGCGGGTCGGCACGACCAAGTGCCCTCTCAGACGGATGCGTCCGTCTCCCCGAAGAAGAGATCTGCTATGCAATCTTTAGATATTATACTACAAAAAGCCCCTATGTCAAGCCATTTGCAGGGACAGCTCCCTGCCGCCCAGTACATGGAAGTGCAGGTGGTTCACAGTCTGACCTGCATCGGCGCCGCAGTTGGATACCACGCGGAAACCGCCTGTCAGATTTTCCTGCTTGGCAACGATGGCAACGACCTCCATACAGTGGGCGATCAGCGCAGAATTTTCCGGGGTGATCTCCCCTGCATCCTTGATATGTGCCTTGGGGATCACCAGAATGTGCGTAGGTGCCTGAGGCGCAATATCCCGGAAGGCAAGGACGGTTTCATCCTCGTATACCTTTGTGGAAGGGATCTCCCCTGCAATGATCTTACAAAACAAACAATCCGACATGATTTGTGCTCCTTTCCGTTAAAAACCCAGTACCGCAAACAGCCCCGTACTGGCGATCGCCATGATGCATCCTGCCAGTGCCACACCCAGAGAAACAGCCGCCGTGGTGGTCTTCAGACCCATTCCCAGAAAACTGGCTGCCAGTGTGCCTGTCCATGCGCCGGTTCCCGGCAGCGGAATGCCCACAAACAGCAGCAGCGCCATAAACAGTCCGCCGCGGCCTGCCTTCTGGATCAGCTTGCGTCCGCCGCGCTCTCCTTTATCAAGGATCAGCGAAAACGGTTTGCCGATATAGGGCTTATCAGCTCCCCAGATCAGGACTTTCCGGGCAAACAGATAAATGATCGGAACCGGGATCATGTTTCCGATGGCGCAGACGATGATGGATGGGATGGTCGGCAGATCCATTGCCACCGCCCAAGGCACGCCGCCGCGCAGCTCCAAGAGCGGAACCATCGAGATAAAAAAGACAGTCAAATATTTTCTAAGCATTCCATCCACCTTTTGAAGTTATTTCTTAATTATCATACCATATCCAGACGGTCATATCAACACGGCATTCGTTGATAAATTGTAAACAAAATGGCGGCTGCCCAATTCGGGCAGCCGCCATTGCTGATTATTTGGTGCCGAAGATCCGGTCGCCGGCATCGCCCAGACCGGGGATGATGTAGGCATGCTCGTTGAGTTTCTCGTCGCAGGCAGCCAGATAGATATCCACATCGGGATGAGCCTCCTGAACAGCCTTGACACCCTCGGGGCAGCCGATGATGTTCATCATAATGATGTTCTTGCAGCCATGTTTCTTCAGGAATTCGATGGCAGCAATCGCACTGCCGCCGGTAGCCAGCATGGGATCCACCACATAGACCTGACGGT
>JARHYV010000304.1 GCA_029258495.1 Faecousia sp.
GTATCCTACTCCATCACCGATAAGACCAATCAGGATGTGGTGGCAAGCATCACCCTGCCGGAAGGCTGCCAGATGACCGAAGGCGATCCGACCCACACCTTTACTGCTAACGGTGTCCATACCTTCCAGTATACAGATGCTAACGGCAACGCATACGAGGTGACCGCCGAGGTCACATGGATCCGGAAGGCAGAACTCACCGGCAAGGTCACCTACTCCGAAACCGCACCCACCAACAACAATGTTGTTGCCACCATCGGAGAATTCTCGTTCAAGGATGTGTATGTTTCCAATAACAACCACTCTGTCAGCCACACCTTCACCCAGAATGGTACATTCGATTTTGAACTGGCTGATGAATACGGAAACACAGGCATCGTCACCGCAACCGTCACAAACATCGATCAGGATGCTCCGAAGGTGCATGTGACCTACTCCGGCACCGAATGGACAAGCGATGACATCGTGGCGACAGTGGTTGCCGATGACGAGAGCGAGGTCTTCACCGTTGTGAACAACGGCGGCGATCCTTCCCATACCTTCCAAAAAAATGACAGCTTTACCTTTGAGGTTCGGGATGCTGCCGGCAACGAAGCCAAGGTCATTGCCACCGTTGCATGGATCGACAAAGCAAAAGACCGTATCCATACCGACTTCTCCACTCAGGAGCAGACGCAGGAGCCTGTGACCGTGACCGTATCCGTAGATCCCGATGCCCATGAGATCCTCAGCAACGACGGATCCGCATCCCATACCTTCACCCAAAACGGCACCTATGTGTTCAAGATCCGTCTGATCGACAGCGGACTGGTGGTGGATTATCCGGTCACCGTTTCCAACATCATCCCTCAGGTGGATCCCGAGCCTCAGCCCGAGCCGGAACCCGAGATCCCCGAGGTCACGGAGCCTCAGCTCCCTGAGCCCACCGAGCCGGAAGTCCCCGAGGAGTCCCAGCCGGAGGTTCCCTACAATCCGGATGCAGATGACCCTCATGCCGTTCAGCCCGGCGCCCCTGCTGACCCTGAGGACGAAGTTCCTGCTGCCCCTGCACCCAATGTCACCCCCCATCGTCCCGAGTCCGGCAGCGCCGCTGAAAAGCCCGGAACCAACAAATCCGACAGCACAAAGCCGACCAAGCCTCAGACGAAACCGGATGCTGCCAAGGAGTCCTCTGTGCCCACACAGACCGATCCATCCCATGCATCCGAACAGACACAGGAAACACAAACTCCGAGCAATGCCGACCAGACAGACGAAACCTCTTCCTTTACCCTCGTCATAACGGTCGCTCTGATCGCTGCGGTTGTCGTATCGGCAGCTGCCGTATTCCTGTTCCTCAAAAAGAGAAGATAATTTCTCTTCCACACAAATGATCCCCCGACTGTACCCAGTACAGCCGGGGATTTTTTGCGCCCATTGGCCGGCATGGCTGCGTCCAAAAAGGGAGGAGGGGGGGCGGCGCAACGGGGGGAGGAGGAAAAATTTTCGGGAGCTATGAGGAATACAAGAAAGAACAACACAATACAACACAATGACAATCGGCCTTCGGCCGCGGGTTCTTTTTTGAAATCAAATAAATAATAGAAAGGTATAAACTTATGAAAAATCCTACTACAACTGCACAGCTCCTCAATGCTCTGATGGAAGAAAGTGCGCTTACCAGTCATGCCTGCCGTTTTTACACGGATGTCCCACCCTGCTGCATTGCCCGAATCAGCAAGTCTTGCGGAGGAGGTTTCTACCACAAGAATCAGGTTCCCAACGAATATACCGAGGACACCATCGACATTCTAGCATGCATCGATGAGCAGGTCATATTCGCCTACGTGCTTGAAGAACCTGATGAAGATTACGATGAATGGGAAGCGCCCAAGGGCCCGGATATGTGCGGAATACCACATATCTTCATAAATCACCAAGTCTATGCCAACGGACTGCTCCCCGATGAGGCGCTGCGCTCCTATCGCAGACATCTCCGCAGCGGTCTGGACAGTATCTACTCTACCATGGACACCCAATCCCACCGGCTGCCCACGCACTCTCTGTCCGACTTCGAGAATATATGTGCGAAAAAACTTCCTGCTGCACAAATTTCCCTTTCCACTGCATCCCTGCAACAACTGAATATGCTCAACTCCGACGGAGAAATCACCGCCTACGGACGGTTCTGCGGTCTGCTGTCGTGCTATCATCGGGATGCAAGGGCTATGCCGCAACACAGTTATGTTGTGGCCGATTATCTCGCTGAACGGTTCACAGAGCAGGTCGTCACACCATTGCTGCCTCTGCCAAAGAAGAATAAGATCTCCCCTCTTCAGGAGCAGCTGCAAAATCTGGAGGACGATCAGCTGATGAGCAGCAGCTCCTGTAACCGTGTCATTCAGCAGGTTCAACAGCTGCTGGAAACCCCAGTGGACGACCTGTGCCGAAATCGTCAAATCTTCGATTACCGCCCTATGCGCAATGCCATTCGCCAAGGGGGCAATCTCCTGAACGAAAAGGTCGACTCCGTTGTATCCTACGGCGACTGCATCAGACTCGTCCACAGACTTTGGAGTCCCTACTCCTACTGCTCAAACCTCTCTGATGAACGCTGCCGGAAATCCTATGAGGCAAGCCGGGATATCCTCAACTTCCTGCTGAGCTGTTTCCGCGAACAGACGGCAGACCCTTGCACGAAAAGCACCATCTGTTCAAAGCCGCGCCCTCTGGCTGTTCGGCTGTCTGATACCCATGCGGGGAAGAAACCGTCCCTTCCGATTGCCGATATGCCGCTGCGTCACTATGCCTATGCCGCAGCCCGGCTCTCCGGCTCTTCCTATCCCATGTGGTTCTATCAGCATCAAATCATGGACGGATGGCTGGATGCGGCAGAGGACAACGACCTTTACACCCTTCGCTACATTGCGGCATTTCTGGACAACTCCAGGAGAGAGCAGCCACTGAGCGAAGAGCGTCTGCTCTTCCCACTGACCTACAACCTGCTGGTAGCCTTTCTGTGTGGATAAGCGCAAAAGCGACTCAAGATATCAGGCGCGGTCGGGATATGCCCGGCCGCGTGAGTTGCCTATTGAAGTCTAAAAAGACTAACTGTTATGCAGCCTAGCGGCTGCCGGGTGATTATGTGAAGGATACGAGCGAACGGAGGTGAAACACAAAAAAGCTTTATACAACACAATGGTAAATGACACCAAAGGTGTCCGGGTGTTTTTGTGACGAAATCGTCAAATAAAAATTCAAATAAAAAATAAAAGGAGTAAAAAAATATGGAAACAAATCGTACTATTCTCAGAGGACAAATCTACTATGTCGACAAAGACGCAAAGTCTGCCCCTGTTGGTTCGGAAATGTGGCCGAACCGCCCTGGTCTGGTCATTTCCAACGATGTCAACAACAGATTTTCCTCTACCGTGGAGGTCGTCTATCTGTCCACAAAGCTGGAAAAGAGAGTCTATCCCACCAATGTCCCCATCTACTGCAACGGAAAAAACTCCATCGCAATCTGCGGTCAGGTACATACTGTCGATAAGAGCCGCCTGCGCGATTTGATGGATACGGCATCCGAAGAAGAGATGGAATCCGTTGATGCCGCACTGCATCTGAGTGTCGGACTGAGCTCCCGGAGCAATGGTTCCATCAATCTATTCCACAAGTGGGAAAACTTCATCAACAAGTACAAGCTGGATATCGTTGCAGAAAACAGCACGGAAACCGTGGAGGAGCTGCAAGAAAAGCTTGCCATGCTGAGCGAAGAATGCCAATGCTACAAGGCTCTGTATGAAATGGGACAGAAACGCCTTGCCCTGTCCGAGGCACAGTGCAGTCGGTATAGGGAAACCATCAACAACTACCATCTGGTGCGCCAAATGGACGCACCGGATGCGTCAGCCCGCACTGCCTGATGGCACCGAAAATTCAATTCACTACACGAAAGGAAGATTATAAAATGTCTGTTACATCCGCTATGCCGCCCAGAATCGTCAAGGAAACCAGCAACGGCGTTATCTACTACACCATTCAGGAGGACATGCTCGCCAGAAGGGAACTGGAGTGCGTCGGCGAAATCAATGCCGAGTCTGTCAACACCCTCATCAGCCAAATCCGGTATCTTGCCCGACAGGACTCCGAGGCCGAAATCACCATTTATATCAACAGTCCCGGCGGCGAGGTGTCCAGCGGACTGGCGCTGTACGATGTGATGAAGGCTGTCAGCTGTCCCATCCGCACCGTATGTGTCGGCACCGCCGCAAGCATGGGCGCACTGCTGTTCGCAGCAGGCGACCAACGGGACATCCTGCCCCACGGGAAAGTGATGATTCACGACCCGCTCACGCTGTCGTGTCCCGGCGGCAGTGCACTGAGGATGAAATCCTTCAGCGAGTCGCTCATGCATATCCGTGAAATCACAGGAAAGCTGCTTGCTGAGCTGACTCACAAGACACTGGAAGAAATCTACGAAAAAACCGCCGATGACACCTATTTCTACGCGCACGAGGCCGTAGAATTCGGTCTTGCAGACCGGGTCATCACGAAAATCTGACACGAAAGGATTACTTATCATGAACACTTCTTATCGAATTCTAGCCGACGGCATATATGCCGACAATAACACATGGATAACAGGTCTGAACAACAACGACCTGATTATCGGCCCCAGCGGTGCAGGAAAAACGCGGGGCTATGTGAAACCGAACATCATGCAGTGCAACGAGTCCATGATTATCGCCGATACCAAGGGCAGCCTGATTGATGAGGTAGGCCCCGTTCTGAAACAGAACGGCTATAAGGTCATCCATCTGGACTTCAAGGATCTTCACCGATCCTATGGATACAATCCTCTGGACTATATCCGCTACGACAAATCCAGCAAGCACTACCGCTCTCAGGATATTATAACCATTGCGACTGCCCTTGTAGGTGTCACCTCCAAGTCAGACCCCTTCTGGGAATATGCCGCTCGGATGTATCTGACCACCCTCATCGCCTATGTGATGGAATGTCTGCCCAAGAAGGAGCATTCTCTCAAATATGTGGTCGATTTGTTCAGCGAGATTGGCACCGGAAACTTCCGCAAACTGATGTCTGAACTGAAAATTGCTGATCCGGACAGCCTTGCCGTGCGAACCTACAAGCTCTTTGAAAGCACTGCCA
>JARHYV010000166.1 GCA_029258495.1 Faecousia sp.
CTCGTTCAAGATCACAAGCGCCGCCACAAGTCCCACAAAGCCGAGTATCGTTAACAGGGAATATCCTTCAAAAAAGAACCCCATGACAGCCTCCTTTTCTTTTTACAGCATGATCTCTACATCACCAATGGGATAAGCCTTGCAGGAGTGGATGTAGCCATACTTTTCATCCGCATACCGGCGCAGCATGCCGCGAGCCATAAATACATTGCCGGAAACCAGTTTCACACGGCACAGGCTACACTCACCGCTGCGGCAGCACACATTGACACGGACGCCTGCACGCTCCAATGCCACCAGAATGGACTCGCCGGACTTTGCATCGATGACACGATCGCCGACCTTCAGCTTGAATACCTCGTTGCCGGTCAGCTCCTTGGGCCAGCCGGGTTCGTTCTGGATATCACGGCGGGCACCGAACATCTCCCGGCGCACCTGCTTTTCAGGCACACCAAGAGCAGCCAGTTCCTTCTGGCAGAAATCATTCATGATCTGAGGGCCGCAGATATAACTGGTACGCTCCATGAAATCAGGTACAATGCGGGTGATAAGCTCCTTATTCAGGAAACCGGTTTCTCCAGTCCATCCTTCCACAGGATCCGAAACCACCAGATGATAACGGAAGTTGGGATACTGGGCGGCATAGGCAGACAACTCCTCGTGATACAGAGCAGCCTCCGGACTGCGGCAGCCATACAGCAGCACGATATCACGATCCAGTGCTGCATCCAGAATTTCTCTGGTCATGCTGAGGAAGGGCGTGATGCCGCTGCCGCCGGCAAGGAACAGGGACTTTCTGCTGTGGAATACAGGCTGAAAACGGAATACACCGGCAGGGCCGTTGGCACTAAAGCGGTCGCCTACCTTGACCCGATCGATGAAGTAATCCGACACAAAGCCCTGAGGGATCCGTGCCACGGTGATCTCATAGTACGCTCTCTGTCTGGGAGAGGAGGAGATGCTGTACGGACGGCTGGTGCGGACACCGTCGATCACGGTAAACAGGTTGATATACTGACCTGCCTCAAAGGGAGGCAGATAGCCGTCTTCGGACACAAAACGAATGATCTTGGCATTCTTTCCGGTGTCGATCACCGCATTGACCACCAGGTTCAGCTCCTTGCGGTGCAGCGCCTCTGCGGCAGATGCCACCGGTGCAGCGCTGATCTTATCCGGGGATACATTGCGCATGACCCGGATGTTTTCTAAAACTTCTTCGCCGTGAACCAATGTCCCCAGCAGGGTTTCTTTGATATTCTTAGCCATGTGTTACACCTCCTGGGCGATCTTGGATGCGACGCCGTCTGCATATGTATAGTTGGGGCCAAAGCCGCAGGCATTGACCCAGCCGCTGGCAAATTCCAGATTGGGGATCTTGCTCTCTGCGGGGAAGAAGAATACCGACTGCATCAGATCCTGCTCATAGCCATAGATCGCTCCGCCGGGATGCCCCAGATAGCGCATATGGGTCAGAGGGGTCGCAACTTCCATTTCCTCAATATGACTTGTAATGCCGGGGTACATTTTCTCCAAGCGAGCGACAATGCGCTTGCCTGCCTCATACTTCTTTTCGTAGTACTGCTCAGGCGTCAGTTTCTCCCACTCGGTGGAATACTTCAGAGTGCCTGCTGTGATCACACTGGTGCCGGGAGGCGAAACAGTGGGATCATCCACAGTATAGCAGGTGGCAACCAGAGGATCGTTTTCAGGCAGCAGCTTATAAGCATCCTGAAAATCCTTGTTTGCATCCAGACTCTCATAGTTCAGAGTAAAGGAAGTGTTAAAGCCGATTTCCTCAGGGGTGCAGTCCAAACCGATGAAACAGGTCAGCGCGGAAATGCCCACCGTATAGGGCTTGAGATATTCTCTTGCACTTTCGGGAACTTCCTCGGGTTTCAGCAGGTTGCCATAGGTCGCCAGCGGAGAAATGTTGGAGATGATCTTCTTTGCACGGTATTCTTCGCCGTGCTCATCCACAACACCCACAGCCTTGCCGTTTTCCAGAATAATGCGCTGTACACCGCAGTTCAGCCGAACCACGCCGCCATGACGCTGTGCCGCCTCCATAATGGCCTGATTCATCATCATGGAAGTGCCGCGCAGGTAGTAGGGCTTGGTTTCCAGATAGAAGGTGGTGCATTTTGCCAGAATGGAGAAGGGGAACCTCGTGGGCGGCATACCCATAAAGCACCAGTAAGCACTCAGCGCAAGCTGCAGCTTAGGCTCTGTGAAGAATTCATCCAGAACCTCTTGGGTGCTTTTCAGACCATATTTTGCAAGATGCGGATACATCTTGGGGAAGCCGGTTTTCATGATCGCCTTCTTCAGTGCGCCGGGCTCGCCGCTGCTCTGTGCGCTCTTTGCAGCAAAGGCTGCCGCCTCATCACAGAAGTGATAGACCGCATCAAAGTACTTCGTCACCGCCTCTGCCTGTGTGGGGAACTGCTTGCGCAGGAACTCCTCACAGGCCTTTCTCTCGCAGGGCAGGCTGATGCCGGTGCCATCGGGGAAATTCACACGGTACAGCTCCTTGATCTGGATCCAGTCGATCTCATCCAGAATCCCGTAGCGTGCAAACTGCTCACGCAGGGGACCGGGGTTTTCCGGTGTGCCCATGTGGGACAGCTGGTGCAGAGCTACTTCAAATTCAAAGCGGCCGCGCCGGAAGCTGGTGCCGCAGCCGCCGGGAATGTTGTGCTTTTCAAAGAGGATGACGCTTTTTCCTTTTTCAGCCAGCGTCGCAGCAGCGGCCAAGCCTCCGTTGCCTGCGCCGATGACGATTACATCATA
>JARHYV010000245.1 GCA_029258495.1 Faecousia sp.
TAAATGCATGCCGCAACGATCAAGGGCTCTCCGATAAAATATGTAGCGGATTTTACCGAATTGACAGCGGACATGATCTCCTGCACGCCGATCGTCCAACAGATAGAGGATTCCTTGATGATCGTGACAAATTCGTTTGCGATTGCAGGGAGGATATTCTTGATGGCCTGAGGCAGTATGATGTATCTCATATTCTCCAGCTGGCTCATACCCAGACTTCTGGCCGCCTCGGTCTGCCCCTGATCGATGCTCTGAATACCGGAACGGATGATCTCGCACAAATATGCACCGGAATTCAGGCTGAGCGCGATGACACCCGGCACAAACCGCTCAAAGCGAATAAAACCAAAGAGCTTGAAAGCAGGCAGTGAAACATCCGCAAGAAGAACATAATATACCAAAAACAGCTGAACCATTAGCGGTGTAGCCCGAAGAACCTCCACATAGGCCGTTGAAACGGCTCTCAAAGGGAGAAACTTGCTCATGCGCATGTATGCAAGCAGTAATGCCAAAATAAAACCAAATACCACCGTCAGCGCCGAAAGCGAAACGGTGCAGACCAGTCCCTCCAAGAACATTTGCATATAATCAAAGGTTCGTTGGAACCCTTCCATAGAAATCAATGAAAAAACTCCTTTCGTGGAAACCACCCCGAAAGCAAGGCTCCCGGGGATCGTTCCTGTTAAAACTGATTACGCTGCCGGGGCATTGCTGCCATCCAACAGTCCTTCAATAATATTGCCGGAGGCCAGTTCGTTGGCCTCTAAGATGAACTGATCCAGAGATCCGTCATCCTGTGCCGCCTTGATGGCCAGATTTACAGCCGCCAGCAGCGGTGCATTTGTCTTCGACACGCCAACTACATTACCGGCTGCATCATAGGGAACATCCAGTACGATCGCAAGCTCCGGATAATTCTTCGCATATGCCTCAGCAGGCAGCTTTTCAATGAATGCGCCATCCAGTTTGCCGGACAGGATCTCTGCAACAATATCAGTAAGCTTACCCAGTTCCACGATATCTGCGTCCGGTGCATGCTCATGTGCAAGCTTTGACTGGATGGATCCGATCTGTGCGCCGATCTGATACTCAGCCTTATTGGTGTCTTCCAGTTTGCTGAACTTCTCAGCATTGGCCTTGGTTGTAACAAAGGCCTGTGCGCCCATGTAATAGATATCGGAAAAACTCATCTGCTTTTCCCGCTCAGGATCCGGGGAATACCCTGCCATGCCGATATCTGCCTTTTTGGTTGCAAGCTCTGCAATGGTTCCGTCGAAATCCATAGGAATGATCTCAAGCTCTAAACCAAGGAAATCTGCAATGTAGTGCCCCAGTGCGATATCAAAGCCTGCCAGACTGGGCTTGCCGGACTCATCCAGAGCGTAGAACTCATAGGGTGCCATGTCAGGACTGGTCACCATCGTCAATTTCCCTTGTGTCATGGTTTTGATAAGCGGTTTCAGTTCCTCGATCGTCATAGCGGAATAGTCGGTGTCATCCGTGTTCTGCTCGGTGCCACAGCCTGCAAATACGGAACACAGCATAACGGCGGATAGCATGAATGCGATGAGTTTTTTCATATTACTTCTCTCCTTTGACTCGTTTGTTTTTCGGTTGTTGTAATTGAATTATACTCTGTATATTATTCATTGTCAACTGTAAATATATACAACTTAGTATTATTTTTCGCATTATTCTCATTGCGTTTTTAACATTTTATCCAGTATTTCACTGTAATTATTCAAAGCAGAATGAATATTATACTGTATATTCATTGTATTTATGAAAAGTCCCCCATGGATACCCATGGGGGATCATACAAATTATCACAAATGCAAAACGACCTTATACAGGATTGCTGCATCCAATCAGAAGGTGCAGACCTCCTGAACAGCCGGTGCCGCTGCCTCTACAGAAATCGCAGTCAGGACAGGGCCAAGATCTCCTTGATACAAATGATGTTTCTCGGAAGAGATCTTTGCACGCACCATTACCCAACTTCTGGGTTTCAATTCCTTTGATGCCTTCCACTTGCAGGGCAGGCCGCAGAATTGAATATCGTCCACACAGCAGGTCATAATAAAGCGTCCCGGCGCAAACATGCCGTTTTTGTCCCGACGAAGCATTGCGACCTGTGCCTTGAACTCCACAGTCTTGCCGTCATATTTGGCAGGCTCTTCCGTGACATCTCTGAACCAGAGAGCAAAATCGTCATCCTCCACCTTGATCACAGGGGCATTGATATCAAAGGGCAGTGGATCAATGATGTCATCAAACTGAGTAGAACCGTCTGTGTAGTCATACAGAATATCGATCTGGCGGCTGGCTGCCCGGGCAAGCTTGTGAAACGGCATCACATCCTGATCCTTTTCCAGTCGGTTGAACACCACCATCTGAGCACCCGTCAGCTTGTCCATCACCAGATTACGCATATTGGCATTGTACGCCATAATGGTGGTGCTGTCTGCAAACATCACCTCTTGGGCAATCACCCACTCCTCGGGGAATCTGGAATACAGGTCGCCTACCAGCTGCATGCCGTTCAATTCTACAACGATCCGCTCAGGCTTATGTTTTTTCGCAAGTGCCTTCAGATCCTTTGTGGTGACTGTTTCCTGATCCAGCACCTCGAGAACCACATTTTTATGAGGATAGGTAGAGAAATCAAACTCTTCCTCGCCTTCTTCAAATACAAGCAGGAGCGTGCGCTCTCCGGCATTGAATCGTTCATCCTCCAGGGTTTCCTGAATGAACTTTGTCTTTCCGGAATCCAGAAATCCGGTAAATGCATATACAGGAATTTCGATCATATACCGCTCCTTACACGCCAAACAGTGCTGTAATTGCCTGTTCATTCAGCTTTGAGCCAATGACACACAGCCGTCCGATCACTCCTGCACCGCCTGTACGCACATCTGCCTCACCGGGAACATGGTCAAAATGGATCCACTTCCCATCAGAACCGGCTACGATACCCTTCGCGCGCAGAACAATTCCATATTCGCCGGAGTCAAGCTCCTCCAAGATATGATGGATCTCCTCTCCGGAGAATTTCTTGGTTGTTTCAATACCCCAAGAGGTAAAGACCTCGTCGGCATGGTGATGATGATGGTCATGTCCGCAGCCGCAATGTTCGTCGTGGTCATGATGATGTTCGTGGTCATGTCCGCAGCCGCAGTGCTCGTCATGGTGGTGATGATGCTCGTGCTCCAGATCTGCAAGATCCTTTGCAAGCGTTGTATTGCCTTCCATTGCCTCGATCAGCTGCTCTCCGGTCAACTCGTTCCACGGTGTTGTAACGATCGTCGCCTTCTGATTATGCTCACGGAGCAGCTCCAGTGCGCTGTTGAGCTTGGTTTCTGCGATGGCATCTGTTCTGGACAGAATGATGGTGGAGGCGGTTTCGATCTGATTGTTATAGAACTCACCAAAGTTCTTCATATAGACCTTTACCTTACCGGCATCTGCCACTGCAACTGTATAGCCCAGTTCCACATCGTGTCCGATGACCTTTTTGACTGCACCGATCACATCAGAGAGCTTGCCGACACCGGACGGCTCGATAATGACGCGGTCGGGATGGTACTCGGAAATAACCTTCTCCAGAGCCTTGCCAAAATC
>JARHYV010000317.1 GCA_029258495.1 Faecousia sp.
CAAGGTGATGGGGGAAGGTCATCTTCCCCATAGAGAGTTTGAAATCGGCCTTGTCTTTGATGCGCTGTGCCATACCAAAACTGGATCCAATCAGAAAACAGGCACTGCTTTTCCCGGAGTTCTTCACATCCTTTAGTTTGGCAGCCAGATCCTCGGAGGAAATGATTTTTCCTTCCGGAGTAAGCACACAGAACCATGCACCCTTGGGGATTTTTGCCAGAATTTGCTCGGCCTCCTTTTCCAATCCCATCTGGATCTCGGTAGAGGATGGGTTTTCGGGAAGACGATACTCCGGCAGCTCTATGATCCGGAAGGAGCAGTAACCCTTCAGCCGCTTTTCGTACTCGGCGGCGGCGGAAAGATAGAATTTCTCCTTGAGCTTGCCCATGACGAGCAGAGTAATATCAAACATTACCGCAGGAAACCCTCCAGAATTTTTTCCTCCGCCTCTTCATAGCTGAGACCGAGGGTCTGAAGTTTCAAAATCTGGTCTCCGGCGATCTTGCCGATCGCTGCCTCGTGGATCAGCGATGCGTCCACATGATTACAGGAGATCTCCGGAATAGAGCGGACTTTTGCGCTGCCCATGATGATGGAGTCACACTGCACATGACCAAAGCAGGCATTATTGCCTTCGACTCTGGGGTAGAAGATCTGGGTGGAAGTGTCCTGGGCCACGGAGCGGGAGATTACCTGAGTATGGCAGTCATTGCCGTTCAGGACAACATCCATCTCGGATTCGGCGCGCTGATCTCCGTGGGTCAGCAGTTTTTCCTGTACGATAAATTCTGCATGATCTCCGTTCAGGACAGCCTTGGTGTAGCGCTTGGTATCGTCAACACCGCGGATCTGGGTGGTTTCCAGTGTGACCTTGGCACCCTCTTCAAGATAGAGGATCGTCTGGGGATTCAGGATGCGCTTGCCTTCGCCTTCGCCCTCGCCGTAGTGGATCTCGGAGTAGGTGACCTGCGCATTTTTTCCTACATGGAATGTATGGATGCCCTCGTGCTCGGAGTCACAGCTGCTGCAGTTATGGATGCCGCAGCCGGCATTGATGGAAACGACGGCACCTTCGCCGATGTAGAAATCGTTATAGACGGTGTCGTGCATGCCTTCTTCCGTGATGACCACGGGGATGTAGACATGATCGGAGGTTGTGTGCGGGGCGACAAAAATATCGATGCCTTCCTTATCGGTCTTGGTTTCGATGCGGACATTGGGGGTGTTGGAACGGTATGCCTTCTTGCCGTTGGCACGGATGTTTACGGCGCCTTTTGCGTCTGCTGCCATTCCGGATACGACTTCCAAAATGTGTTTTTGAACATCATTCAGCATTTTTGATTCACCTCCAGCTTATTGCAGCTCCCGATGGTCATCCCCATGAGTTTCGGATAGATCTCGTCTGCGTCGCCGCGGGCAGAAACCTGTCCGTTTGCCAACAGGATGATCTCGTCTGCAAGACGGATGATTCGTTCCTGATGGGAAATGATGATGATGGTAGCCTCTTTCTTGTCGTGAATGGACTTGAAGGTTTCGGTCAGACGGGCAAAACTCCAAAGGTCGATACCGGCCTCCGGCTCGTCAAAGATCATCAGCTCGCTCTTGCGGGCAAGAATGGTTGCGATCTCGATGCGTTTTACTTCACCGC
>JARHYV010000082.1 GCA_029258495.1 Faecousia sp.
ACTCTTGAGTGCCTGTATATAATAACACTTGGTTTGCTTTTTGTCAAGGGTTATTTTGAAATTATTTTTTCTTGAACACCACAGCAGAACGACAGGGAAGATAGCACTGAAAACCAAGGCGTCCATCTGCTTGCAATTTGGAAGTATATATATAGCTTTCATCAATCCGTTGGCTGCCGGCGAATTCGGCTGAGTCGGTAGAAAGTACGACCTTGTACTGCCCAAACTTGGATGCGGGCAGTTCATAGCCTTCATAGGATTTGTATGGATGGAAGTTGAAAACAAATACGAAATTTCCTTTTCGGTAGGAAAGTACCTTATCGCCGTGGTTCATGAGCAGCAGTTCTGATTTCTTATCCAGAAGACGCTCGTCTCTTAACAGCTGGATCATCGCCTTGTCAAAACAATTCAGGCTTGCATAATAGAGATCTTGATCATCCACAAGGCTCCACTGGCGGCGGCAGTAATGATAGCTCCATCCGTTGCCTTCTCTGGGGAAGTCGATCCACTCCGGATGCCCGAACTCATTGCCCATGAAGTTCAAATAGCCTTCGCCTGCTGTGGATGCGCTGATCAGGCGGATCATTTTATGAAGTGCGATACCGCGATCAATCACAGAACTTCTGGGCGCAAGCTTTGACATTCCGGTATACATCTGTGCATCGCAAAGCCGGAACATGAGAGTCTTATCTCCCACAAGTGCCTGATCGTGGGACTCACAGTATCCGATATTTTTCTCCTTGGGACGGCGGCTGGTAAGCTCAAACCACATCCGCCCGAGATCCCAATCCTCATCTTTCTGCTCCTTCAGGGTACGGATCCAGAAATCCGGCACCCCCATGCTCAGCCGATAGTCAAATCCGATACCGCCCTGCCGGATCGGGATACACATGCCCGGCATACCGGACATATCTTCCGCAACCGTGATAGCATTGGGATTGACCTGATGGATCAGTTCGTTGGCAAGCTGCAGATATGTGACGGCATCGGTATCGGTATTCATAGAGAAGTACATATCGTAATTCAGAAAAGCACTGCCAAGACCGTGATCATGGTACAGCATGGAGGTCACGCCGTCAAAGCGAAATCCATCAAAGTGAAAGACCTCCATCCAGTATTTCAGATTGGAAAGCAGGAAATGGATCACTTCGTTTTTGCTGTAATTAAAGAGCTTGGTGTCCCATGCACGGTGATTGCCCTTGGGGCCGCTGTGGAAGAACTGGTACTCGGTGCCGTCAAATTCGTTGATGCCCTCGGAGGTATTCTTAACGGCGTGGGAATGCACCACATCCAGTAAAACTGCGATGCCCATGGCGTGGGCGGTGTCGATCAGTTCCTTTAGCTCGACGCTGTGACCATATCGGGAGGATGCGGCAAAAAAATTGGAAACCTGATATCCAAAGGAGCCATAGTAAGGATGCTCCATGATCGCCATGATCTGGATGGTATTATATCCTTGTGCCTTAATTCTGGGGAGGATATTTTCACGGAATTCCCGATAGGAGCCGACCTTCCCTTCTTCCTGAGCCATGCCAATGTGACATTCGTAAATAAAGGGAGTCTTTTCGGGACGAAATTCGGCATCCGTCCACGCAAACGCATCAAAGGTATCCTCGATCTCGGCGCACCACATGATGGTATCGGGATCCTGAACCACCCGTGTGGAATACAGTGGGATACGGCGGAGCATCTTGCCGTGATGCATGACAATGGCCTGCACCTTCTGACCGGGTTTCAGGGCATCATGCCCAGACAGTGTGACTTCAAAAACACCGCCCTTCAGCCGCCGCATGGGACATGCAGTGGTATTCCAGTCGTTAAAGTCACCGGTCAAATACATGGCGTCCGCAGCAGGAGCCCACTCGCGGTAGACCCATCCGTCGGCTGTACGATGAAATCCAAAATAAAGGTGCCCGTTTGCAAAGTCTGCAATCGTTTTTCCGCGCTTTACAAGTTCTTTATGTTTCTTTTTATATAGATCCATCCGAAGGTTGATATCCTTCTCAAAGTGCTTTAGGATCGGGTCATAAGTAAGAATTTGATAAGACATGTAATAGCCTCCTGTATTGTGAGTACGGATCGACTGATATGTATGGGACTGTCTTACATTATTTTATCGAATGGATGGGAAGATGTCAAGGAGGAGTATGAGGGGAAGAATGCGGAAAAATGTAAGATAAACAATGGATGATAAAAGAAATCAAACTTTTCTTGTAAAAAATGTTTGCAAATATGGGGCGTTATTTGGCTGATCCACCGGAGAATATGTGTATTTTCAAATTTATCCGTTTTCAATTCTCTTTCGGTATGCTATACTGTATGAGAAATCGTGAAACGGAGGAGAATATCATGACTTTTTCTCAGATTGCATATAAACGGGTGGATATGGATGCGCTGAAAGATGGCATCCGGGCTCTGACGCAAAAATTACAGGATGCCAAGGATTTCGCAGAGGCAAAAGAGGCATTCATTGCCATGGATGAACTGGAGGGCAGCACCGTCGGCACCATGCGCACTGTGGCACAGATCCGCCGTGACATCAACACACAGGATCCTTTCTATGATGCGGAAATGGCATTTTACAACAAGGAAATGCCGGAACTGGAGCCGCTGCGCAAGGCATGGACAGACAGCCTGCTTGCAAGTCCCTTCCGAAAGGAGTTGGAGGAAACCTTTGGCAATGTGCCATTCATCAACGCAGAGCTGGATGCAAAGAGTTTTGTCCCCGAGATCGTCGAGGATCTGCAGCGGGAGAACGAACTGGTTTCTGAATATACCAAGCTGATTGCATCTGCACAGATCCCCTTTGATGGGCAGGTTCTGACCCTGTCCCAGATCACTCCGTACAAGCTCAGCACCGATGATGAGCTCCGTCGTGCTGCATGGCAGGCTGACGGAGCGTGGTTCAATACAAAAAGCGGGGAACTGGATCGGATCTATGATGAGTTGGTCAAGCTCCGTCACGGCATGGGTAAAAAACTGGGCTATGACAGCTACACACCGCTGGGCTACAACCGCATGACCCGTAACTGCTACACGGAGGCTGATGTTGAAAAGTTCCGCATGGGCGTTCAGAAATATCTGGTGCCTCTGGCAAAGCAGATCTGTATGGAGCAGGCAGAAAGAATGGGATTTGAATTCCCCATGAGCTTTGCGGATAAGGATCTGACCTTCCGCTCCGGCAATCCCAAGCCTGTGGGGACACCGGAGGAAATTTTGGAGCATGGCACGCAGTTTTACAGTGAACTGAGCCCTGAAACAAAAGCGTTCTGGGATCACATGCGCAGTGCCGGGATGATGGATGTGGAGAGCAAGCCCGGCAAGTCCTCCGGCGGCTACTGCACCAATATCTACAACCTGAAATCTCCGTTTATCTTCGCAAACTTCAACGGAACGGCTCATGATGTGGAGGTCATTACCCACGAGGCTGGTCATGCGTTTGCCAGCTATGTCAATCGCAACCGGGTGCCCTCGTCGGTGATGTGGCCCAGTCTGGAAGGCTGTGAAGTACATTCCATGTCCATGGAGTTCTTTGCAGAGCCTTGGAGTGAGCTGTTCTTTGGGGCGGATGCACGGAAATTCCGTTATACACATCTGGCAGATGCCATCGTCTTCATTCCCTATGGAACTATGGTGGATCATTTTCAGCACATTGTCTATGAATACCCGGAGTTTACTCCGGAGGAGCGTCATCAGGTGTGGCGTGAGCTGCTGGGAGTCTATATGCCGTGGGTCAGACTGGGAGATGTGCCCTTTGTGGGGGAAGGCAAGGGCTGGCAGCGTCAGAGCCATATCTACAAAAGACCCTTCTATTACATTGACTATTGTCTGGCACAGACGGTTTCTCTGGATTTCTGGGCAAGGATCCAGGAGGATCCCAAGGCTGCGTTCGATACTTATATGAAGTATACGGAATTGGGCGGTACGATGACATTTACGGATCTGCTCCGAGAAGCGGGACTGAAGAGTCCGTTTGACCCGGACTGCCTCCAGAATATTGCGGTAAAGGCAAAGGAATTTCTGGAAAACTATGATCTGACCGGGATCGAATAAAACGAAATCCCCCGACGAATTCGTCGGGGGATTTTGATCATTTGATGTGAAGCAGTTTTTCCCAAAATGGACGCTCGATCTCGGCATTCATTGTTTTGACTGTTTCTCTCAGAATGGGATAGAACTCGGCAGCAGTTCGAACCGGCCCAATCCCTGTCAACAGCCAGGTGCAGTTGGGAATCCGAAGATTGTCAAATCGTTTTGCAAGCTGCTGATCTACACCCAGAGCCAGTGCATACGGGGCAAGCTCATAGTAGTAATCGGGGTTGGTGCGCATGATGCGGATCAATTCTGCTTTGCTGACCTTTCGCATATAGCGCCGAAGTCCCAGAATGTCCTGATAAATACGCACCCCGTTTTCGCTGCGCTTTCCACCGTAGGCGGCAGCAATGCCGATAAACAGGTTCCAGAAAACAATGATCAATGCATATACGATGCTGTT
>JARHYV010000074.1 GCA_029258495.1 Faecousia sp.
GAGCCAATTCATCCGGTTTTTGCTCAGCCGCAGTATTCTACTGATAATGCCATGGGCGTTGCCATCCTTGCCCATCGCTTACTGGAGGCGTAATATGGAAAAGCAAACAATGTCTGTGGGACAGCTCAATGAATATATCAAAATGCAGATCGACAGAGATCCCAGACTGACCAATATTGCAGTCCGCGGAGAGATCAGCAACTATAAAGTATATCCGTCGGGACACCACTATTTCACCATGAAGGATGCAACTTCTGCCATCAGCTGCGTCATGTTTCGATCCAGTGCCAGCGGTTTGAAATTTCGACCCGAAAACGGTATGAAGGTCATTGCGATGGGCTCTGTGTCCGTATATGTGCGCAATGGACAGTATCAGCTCTCCTGCACCGGTCTGACACCGGATGGCATGGGTGAATTGTATGTGGCATATGAGCAGCTGAAAAAGAAACTGGCTGCGCAGGGGCTTTTTGATGAGCAGCACAAGAAGAAACTGCCCCAGTACCCCAATACCATCGGTATTATCACCAGTGAGGCCGGGGCTGCCGTTCACGATTTGCTCCGCATCCTCCGGCATCGCTGGCCGCTGACCCAGATCCGTCTGCTGCCGGTACGGGTGCAGGGGCAGGAGGCTCCCGGAGAAATTGCCGCGGCGATCCGCTATGCCAACTTCCATAATCTGGCAGATATCCTGATCGTCGGACGAGGCGGCGGTTCCATCGAGGAGCTGTGGGCATTCAATGACGAAACAGTTGCGTGGGCGATCTATGAATCCAAAATTCCGGTCATTTCTTCGGTGGGTCACGAAGTTGATATTACCATTGCTGATTTTGTTGCGGATGTGAGTGCTGCGACACCTACCCATGCTGCTGTAGCAGCCGTTCGGGATCAGGATGTCCTGCGTCGTCAACTGGATGCAGTGGAGGATGCAATGGCGCTTGCCTTGCAGCACAAATTGGTACAGGCACAGGATCGACTGAAGGCTCTGGCCAGCCGTCCCATCATGCAGTCGCCGCTTGCAGCCTTTGAACAAAGAAAAAAAGCCATCAAGCTGTTGGAAACGCGTCTTTTTGGCGCACAGAATCAGGTGGTTTCGAAATACCGCCACCGCTTTGTGGCGCAGACCGCCAAATTGGATGCGATGAGTCCGCTGAAGGTATTGACTCGGGGCTATGCGGTTGCCACCACGGAATCCGGAAATGTGATCCGATCCGTCAATGAGGTGAACCCCGGTGAAGAGATCTCCGTCCGCGTTAGTGACGGATCCATTCTTGCAAATGTCGTAAAAGGAGAGACGGAACATGAATGAAAAAAATCAGACTTTTGAGAATTCCATCACTCGTTTGGAACAGATCGTCCGCACTCTGGAACGCGGAGATACTGCACTGGAAGAATCCCTGAAACTTTTTCAGGAGGGAACCGAGCTTGTTCGGTCATGCCAGACTCTTTTGGATGAGGCAGAACTTCAGGTGAAAAAAATCCATGCCGGGCCTGATGGACAGCCCGTAGAGGGAGAGTTTACCTATGTATCAGAATCTTGACATGCGTATGAACCAGTACCTGCGCCGGATCGAGCAGTATCTGGATGAGAGCTGTTTCCATTATCCTCAGGAGCCCCAGAAGAAACTGTTTGACTCCATGCGCTACAGTCTGCTTGCCGGAGGCAAACGACTGCGACCGATCATGGTTCTTGATTTCTGCAGAATGTGCGGCGGAAATTCCGATACAGCTCTGCCTCTTGCTGCTGCAGTCGAAATGATCCATACCTATAGCTTGATCCATGATGATCTGCCCAGTATGGACAATGACGATTTTCGCCGTGGGAACCCCACCAATCATCGTGTATACGGAGAAGCCGTTGCAATTCTTGCCGGTGATGCACTGTTGACAGCCGCTTTTGAGTCTGTGGCAGAGGCTGAGTTGAGCAGCAATGCAAGAATTCATGCAATCAAGGTTCTGTCTGAATGTGCCGGCTGCACAGGGATGGTAGGCGGACAGGTATTGGATATCATGAGCGAAGAACGCGCCTGCACAGAGCAGGAGATCTTGGATATCCAGATCCGCAAGACCGGAGCATTGATCCGGGCAGCCTGCCTGATGGGCGTGATTGCCGGAAACGGAACACAGCAGCAGCTTGATGCCGCTGTGACCTTTGCAGATCATCTGGGGCTCGCGTTCCAGATCCGCGATGATATGCTCGACGTTATCGGCTCGGCAGAGAAATTGGGTAAATCCGTCGGAACGGACGAAACAAAGAATACCTTTGTACGGCTGTACGGGCTGGAACGGTGCGAGGAATTGGTTCAGAAACACACGCAGATCGCAATCGATGCGCTGAATGCCTTTGAAGACAAGGATTTCATGGTCGAACTGTCAAAAAGCTTGACAGATAGAGAAGTTTGAAATTAAGCCCGGGAACTTATAAAACAACAATGCCACCATCTAAGGTGATTCCTAGATGGTGGCATTATTTTTAGATTACAAGTCGTATGATACGGTCAGCAATGGAGGGAAGAGGATCTCATTTATAGATCCATCGCCGGATTCATGCAGTAGACATTTCGCTTATCGATCTTTTGCCGCAGCAGCTCAAGTGCCTCTCCAAACCGCTGAAAATGGACGATCTCCCGTTCCCGCAGGAATAGTATCACATCGTTGACATCCGGATCGTCGGACAATCTCAGAATATTATCATATGTTACACGAGCTTTTTGCTCTGCTGCCAAATCCTCTGTTAGGTCTGCAAGGGGATCACCCTTGACACCGATAGATGCAGCATTCCACGGAAAACCAGCCGCTGCAGCAGGGTAGATCCCGATCGTATGATCTACAAAGTATGGTGCAAAGGGGGAACCCTCGATCTGGCTGTCCTTCAAATTCCTCGTGAGCTGGTGGACAATGGCACCGATCATTTCCAGATGCCCCAGTTCTTCTGTACCGAGCGAAGAAAGAGAAAAGGACAGTCATTCGATTCCATTCCAGACTTATAAATCAATGGGAATGGCTTGACGCAGGATTTTATCTGTGATAGATTGAATAATATAAAACAGTTCGTTGATTCAGGAGATGATTGTGCGTGTATCGTTCTGAAGTAAAGGTTGTTACATTGCCGGTCGACGCATGGCTGGCGGATTATTATCGACCCGAGATTTTTATTGAGGCATGCAAAGCTTGCCCCAATTACGGAAAAGTTTGGTCATGTCCGCCATTGGCGCAGCCTACGCCAACGCTTGCGGAACCATTTTCACGCATTCATATCATTGCCGTTAAGGTTATATACAGCGAGCAGACCCGTGCGCAGGCGAATACAGCAGAAAAAGCCAATCAGATCCGCTCTGCTACCTATGGCAAGGTAAGGCGTGCAATGCTGGAGTCCTTATTGGAGCTGGAAAAAGCAATTCCCGGGAGTTGGAGTATTGCAGCAGGGGAATGTGAACTTTGCGATACCTGCGCCCGGTGCAAAGGACTTCCGTGC
>JARHYV010000024.1 GCA_029258495.1 Faecousia sp.
ATGAACGAACTTGAAATCATACAGTATCGTCAAATGAAGGGACTGGCTGTGTTCTTTTTCTGTAACAGATGCGCCCGGAAAGGCTGTGCTCCGGCTCGGTCATGGTGGTCATAAAGACATCATTTTCAAAGATATCAAAGGCTACGATATCTCTGCAAAACCCTTTGCTTGTATAGGAAAAGGACACCTCGGATGCGTCGGTCATACATTCCATGGTGATGCCTGCCGCAGAACGGGCTCTGATTTCTTTTCCTTCGTCCATATCGCCGTAAAATTTCAGCATGGAGTCTGAAAATCTCTGGGGGTAGTATATGCCGTTGTGATTTACCACCTTGGTACAATGGTGGAAAAGATTTGAAATAACGCTCTCCTGTTCCATTCCTGCCTCCTGAACTTTTGCATAGTCCTTTTAAGTATATCATATTTTACATATATTTCCAACAATTTTATATCATTTTTATTTAAGTATACGATTGGATGGATGTACATAGGGAGAAACGGCACGGAAAAACGATCTTTGAGCCCGGATAAATGCGGAATTTCAAATGGACATTCTCAGCGATATATGATAAAATGTGTGCAAATATATGATATTTTTGTGCATTTTTCGGTGTGCAGTCCATTGCAGGTGCAGTCAATGCGGAAAGCCTGCGGCTATGGGCTCAGCTGAGAAGAAATGAGGATGCCATGAACGAACTTGAAATCATACAGTATCGTCAAATGAAGGGACTGGCTGTGTTCTTTGATACAGTCGAAACCCGGACACCCCATTTTCATCTGGATTGGGAGCTGCTCTGGCTTTTGAAAAATCCCCTGTCGGTCACCTGCGGACAGAGCCGGTTTGTGATGGAGCCGGGGCAGATGGTGCTGTTTGGGCCGAATGAGCCCCATGAATTTCACAAGGTGGATCAGAGTGCCACCTTCCTGTGTCTTCAGGTATCGCCGGAGCTGTTCCCGAACCTTCCGTCTGTTTCCATCGATGGGAAGGCACCGCATCAATATCTGAATGAGCAGGAGCAGCAGGAAATCAAGAGGGGACTGCGCAGCATTGCAGAGGCGTACTTCCGCCGAAAGAGCAACTATGATCTGTACTGTACGGGGATCTGCTGTCTGATCTTTCATCAGCTGCTTTCGGCTCTGCCTACCCATATCCTTACACCGGAGGAGGCGGCCTGCATCGATAAGAGAAATCTCCGTTTGCAGCGGCTGATCCGTTTCGTGGACGAAAATTACATGCACAAGATCCGGCTTTCTGATTTTGCCGCTCAGGAGAATTGCTCCATGAGTTATCTGTCCCATTTTATCAAGGACACCATGAACCAGACCTTTCAGGAATATGTGGCATCAGTTCGTTTCAACTGTGCCTGCAAGCTGATCGCAGCCGGCGGAAAGCAGATGCTGGAGGTCTGCATGGAGTCCGGCTTTTCGGATTATCGGTATTTCTGCCGGGAGTTTCAGCGGCAGTACAATATGACGCCGGAAAAATACAGCCAGTTCAAAAAGAAGTCGCAGCTGGAGGCCAGTCAAGTTCGCCACAGTCTTCATTCCTCTGAACGGTTCTATACGGTGGAGGAGAGCCTGAGCCTTTTGAGTGAGAGCTTATTTGACTAATCAAATCGGGATGCTTACAGCACGAAGGGCTTAGAATACCCTGCAACGGATGGGGCTGCATGTTTGATATTCTCCCGATTTTATGGGAGATATCCGGGATAAGAGATTTCACTAAAACCAATGTGCTGTTTGTGTGGAATTTCGACAAAAATTTGGAAATCGCAAATTAGTCTAATCAATAAGTAGATTCAGCAAAGAAAAATCCCTGTAAAATGCTATACTGGATGTGTAAGATCTTCAAGCGGCTGTATCAGTGAAATCAGCCGCAAAAGACCCTCCGCTCTGCTTTCGATCAGGACAGCAGCGCTCTGGGAGGATGATATAACGGGGATAGAATTATGAAAGAGCTGTTTCAAATCATAGATGATACCCTGCTGTTTCAGCAGGAAAATGAGATCTTGTCCGTGACGGCATGGGGGAAGGATTCGCTGAGGATCCGCTCAGCAGTCATGGGGCAGGATCTGAATGAATGCGACTGGGCATTGACAGAGCCGCACACGGCAAAAGCGGAGATCATCATTCGTGACGACGGAGCCACCATCACAAACGGCAAGATCCGCGGTGAGATCCTGCCCAGCGGCAAGCTGGTCTTCTATAATCAGCACGGCAAGCTGCTTTTGGAGGAATTCATGCGCAGCCGCAGGGATCTGTTCTCCAAGGACTGCTCTGCCCTTGAAATGGTAGGGCGTGAGATGATCCCTATTATGGGTACGGAGTCGTATCAGCTGACTGCCAGATTTGAGTCGGATCCCAACGAAAAGCTGTACGGCATGGGGCAGTATCAGCAGCCCTATCTGAACCTGAAGGGCTGCACACTGGAGCTGGCTCAGCGCAATTCTCAGGCATCGGTGCCATTCCTGCTTTCCAGTCTGGGCTACGGGTTCCTGTGGAACAATCCGGCAGTGGGGACGGCGACCTTCGGCAGGAATATCACCGAATGGCATGCCCGCTCCACCAAATGCATGGACTACTGGATCACCGCAGGAGATACCCCGGCGGAAATCGAAGAAAATTATGCAGCTGTGACGGGAAAGGTTCCCATGATGCCGGATTACGCAATGGGGTTCTGGCAGTGCAAGCTCCGCTACCAGACGCAAGAGGAGCTGCTGGAGGTGGCGCGGGAATATAAACGCAGAAACCTGCCCATCGATGTGATCGTCATCGACTATTTCCACTGGCCAAAGCAGGGGGACTGGCGGTTCGACCCCACATACTGGCCGGATCCCGATGGGATGATTGCAGAGCTTCAGGAGATGGGCATCGAATTGATGATCTCGGTTTGGCCCACCGTGGACAGGCAGAGCGAGAATTATAAGGAAATGCTGCGCAAGGGCTACCTCATCCATGTGGATCGCGGTGTCAAAGCATCCATGGATTTTTTGGGGAACACCTGTTTCTACGATGCTACAAATCCGGCGTCCCGGGAATATGTCTGGGAAAAAATCAAGAAGAACTACTATGACAGGGGCATCAGACTCTTCTGGCTGGATGTGGCGGAGCCGGGATATTCCAGTTATGATTTTGACAATTATCGGTATTATATCGGATCAAATCTTCAGGTGGGCAATATTTATCCGGTCATGTATGCAAAAAATTTCTACGATGGCATGCAGGCTGAGGGGCAGGAGAATATCATCAATCTGCTGCGGTGTGCATGGGCCGGCAGCCAGAAATACGGCGCACTGGTCTGGTCTGGGGATATCGCCTCTAATTTCGCCAGTATGAGAAATCAGCTGGCGGCAGGTCTGAATATGGGCATTGCAGGCATTCCATGGTGGACGACGGATATCGGCGGATTTCACGGCGGCGTTTCTGAAAGCGATGAGTTCCGTGAACTGCTGGCTCGTTGGTTTGCGTGGGGAACCTTCTGCCCGGTCATGCGCCTGCATGGCGACCGTGCGCCCACAATGCCTCAGTTCGGCACAACGGGCGGTGCCATCTGCCTGTCCGGCTCTCCCAACGAGGTCTGGTCTTTTGGGGATGAGGTCTATGAGATCTGCAAGAAATTTATGGAAATGCGGGAGCGGCTGCGTCCCTATACAGCAGAGCTGATGCGGCAGGCCCATGAAAAGGGAACACCCGTTATGCGGACGCTGTTCTATGAGTTCCCGGAGGATCCCACCGCATGGGAGGTGGAGGATCAGTATCTTTACGGCTACCGATATCTGGTTGCACCCATCATGGAGCTGGGACAGCGGGAAAGAAATGTATATCTTCCGGCAGGGAGCCGTTGGAAGAACATGGACAACGGTCAGGTGCTTGCCGGCGGACAGTGGGTCTTGGTGGATGCGCCGCTTGATGTGATCCCGGTGTTTGAGCGCGTGGACTGCTGAGGCGTCGCAGGCTCCATCGGATCGATGGACGAGATCAACATATAGATTGGGTCTGATCCGGCTTTTGGGGTCAGATAAAATAAGGAGTGAATTCAATGAATTTGTACATTGGAATCGATCTGGGAACATCGGCGGTCAAGCTGCTGCTGATGGATGATCAGGGACAGATCAAGAATGTGGTGTCCAAGGAGTATCCGCTGGAGTTTCCCCATCCGGGCTGGAGTCAGCAAAATCCGGAGGATTGGCGCAGAGCCATTATGGAAGGCATCCCCGAACTGCTGAAGGGGTTCGATGGTGCGGCTGTGGCAGGCATTGGCTGCGGCGGTCAGATGCACGGACTTGTGATCCTGGATGAAGAGGATCGGGTGATCCGTCCCGCCATTTTGTGGAACGACGGAAGAACTGCCAAGCAGGTGGAATATCTGAACAGCGAGATCGGCAAGGAGCGGCTGTCTGAATGGACGGCAAACATTGCCTTTGCCGGATTTACAGCCCCCAAGGTGCTGTGGGTCAGAGAGAATGAACCGGAAAATTTCAGCCGGATCGCAAAGATCATGCTGCCGAAGGATTATGTAAACTATATTCTCACAGGAGTCCATGCCTGTGACTATTCCGATGCCTCCGGCATGCTCCTGCTGGATGTTCAGCACAAATGCTGGAGCAGGGAAATGCTGGATATCTGCGGCATCTGCCAAACCCAGATGCCCAAGCTCTTTGAGAGCTATGACTGCATCGGCACGGTTAAGCCCGAGATCGCCAAGCTGCTGGGTCTGGGCGAGGATGTGAAGGTTGCAGCAGGTGCCGGTGACAATGCGGCTGCGGCTGTGGGTACGGGTGTGGTAGGCGAAGGCGGATGCAATATTTCTCTGGGAACCTCCGGAACGGTGTTCATCTCCTCGAAGAATTTTGGCGTGGATCAGAACAATGCGCTGCATGCTTTTGCCCATGCCGACGGCGGCTATCACCTGATGGGCTGCATGCTCAGTGCAGCCAGCTGCAACAAGTGGCTGATGGACGAGATCTTCCGGACTTCTGATTATTCGGCGGAACAGCTGCCTATCACAGAGGATAGGCTTGGCGAAAACCATGTGTATTTCCTGCCCTATCTCATGGGCGAGCGCAGCCCCATCAATGATACCAATGCACGGGGGACATTCATCGGCATGACCATGGATACCACCAGAGCAGACCTGACCCAGGCGGTTCTGGAGGGTGTGGCCTTTGCCATCCGTGACAGTGTGGAGGTCGCAAGAGCCTTAGGAATCCGGATCGACTCTTCAAAGATCTGCGGCGGCGGTGCAAAGAGTCCGCTGTGGAAGAAGATGATCGCCAATATTCTGAATGCGGAACTGGAGTGTCTGGAATCGGAGCAGGGGCCCGGTATGGGCGGTGCGATGCTTGCTATGGTGGCAAGCGGAGCATATGCATCCGTGCAGGAGGTGTGTGATCGGTTCGTCCGGGTGGCATCTACGGTCAGACCGGAGCCGGAACTGGCAGCCAAGTATGAAAAACGCTATCAGCAGTTCAGGAAGATCTATCCGGCCTGTAAGGAATTGTTTTCAGAGCTTGTGAAGGAGTGATAAAAATGAAATTCTATTCTGTTTTTGACCCGGAATTTCGTCCGTATGGTCAGGTCGTCAGCGGTATGGAG
Source organism: Faecousia sp. (assembly GCA_029258495.1). GTDB lineage: Bacteria > Bacillota > Clostridia > Oscillospirales > Oscillospiraceae > Faecousia. Next base: position 5,596 of record JARHYV010000024.1, read on the forward strand.
GAAACCATTGCGGAGATCCTGTCCGTACTGAAGGATGCCCCTCAGCCGGAAGGAGTCGATTATGTTGCAGAGTATGCCCCCTTACAGGAGCTGCCTGCCATGGTAGAGGTCAGCGAGCATCTGTACGGCGGCATGCCGGTTCAGATGGGGTGGTGCAATGGTCACAATACAAAGCTCAACTGTCTGGAGTACCACCGCGACAGCGAGTTCAATCTGGGCACAGAGGATTTTGTCCTGCTGCTTGCAAAGCAGGAGGAGATCGTCGATGGGGTTTTGGATACCGCTTTTGTCAAGGCCTTCAAGGTGCCGGCGGGAACGATGGTAGAAGTCTTTGCTACGACTCTGCACTACGCACCCTGTCACTGTGATGCAGACAAGGGGTTCCGTGTTTTGGTGGCACTGCCTCAGGGTACCAATACGGAAAAGCCGGTTATCACCCCGAAGACCCGTGAGGATGCCTTGATGACTGCCCGTAACAAATGGCTGCTGGCACATCCGGAATCCAACGAGGCCAAGAACGGCGCAAAGATCGGCTTGTCCGGTGAAAATATCGATATTGCAAATTTCATCTGAAAGATAAAGGAGATATAAAAATGAACATTCCTGAAGTAAAGCTCGGCATTATTGCCGTATCCCGTGATTGTTTCCCCATTGGGCTGTCCACCAAGCGCCGCCAGAACATTGTGGCCGCCTATGGCGAGGGACTGTATGAATGTCCCATCACCGTAGAGAATGAGAAGGATGCACTGGCTGCACTGGCAGATGTCCGTGCCCATGATGTCAATGCACTGGTGGTATTTTTGGGCAACTTCGGCCCCGAAACACCGGAGACTCTGCTGTGCCAGAAGTTCCACGGCCCTGTGATGTATGTTGCGGCGGCAGAGGGGGACGGCGATCTGATCAATGGCCGCGGCGACGCATTCTGCGGTGTGCTGAACTGCTCTTACAATCTGGGCATGCGCCATCTGAAGGCATATATCCCCGAGTATCCCGTGGGGACTGCTGAGGAGTGCGCCCAGATGATGAAGGAATTCGTTCCCATTGCCCGTGCCATCATCGGCGTGAAGAACCTGAAGATCATCACCTTCGGCCCTCGTCCTCAGGACTTCTTTGCCTGCAATGCCCCCATCAAGGGACTGTATGAACTGGGTGTCGAGGTAGAGGAGAACTCCGAGCTGGATCTGCTGGTTTCCTACAAGGCACATGCCGGCGATGCCCGTATTCCTGAGGTTATTGCAGATATGGAGCAGGAGATGGGGGACAAGAAGATCTACCCCGATCTGTTGGAGCGCATGGCACAGTTTGAGCTGACCCTGCTTGACTGGGCAGAGGAACACAAGGGGGCAAGAAAGTATGTGGCATTTGCCGATAAGTGCTGGCCTGCATTCCCGGAGCAGTTCGGTTTTGAGCCTTGTTATGTAAACTCCAGACTGGCATCCCGCGGGATCCCCGTTGCATGCGAGGTGGATATCTACGGCGCACTGTCAGAGTATATCGGCGCATGCCTCACCGGCGATGCTATCACTCTGCTGGATATCAACAACTCTGTTCCCAAGTACATCTATGACGAGGACATTGCAGGAAAGTTCCCCTATGATATCAAGGATACCTTCATGGGTTTCCACTGCGGCAACACCCCCAGCTGCAAGATGTGCGGCGATTGCGCAGTGAAGTATCAGCTGATCCAGAACCGCCTTCTGGAAAACGGCGGTACTCCCGATATCACCCGCGGCACTCTGGAGGGCGACATTGCAGCATCGGATGTGACCTTCTATCGCCTGCAGTGCGACTCTGAGGGACAGCTCCGTGCATACATCGCAGAGGGTGAGGTTCTGGATGTACCTACCCGCTCCTTCGGCGGCATCGGTATCTTTGCAATTCCGGAGATGGGGCGTTTCTATCGCCATGTGCTGATCCAGAAACGCTATCCGCACCACGGTGCCGTTGCATTTGCCCATTGCGGCAAGAGCCTGTTTGAGGTGCTGAAGTACTTTGGCATTGCAGACATTGCCTATAATCAGCCCAAGAGCCTGCCCTACGCAACCGAGAACCCCTGGGCTTGATTGGGGCGTCAACCCAGAAATATTCCATAGGAAAACAACCGCCGGTTCATGAGCTGCTGTCACCACCTTGCTTGCTCCAAACCATTCCCGGAACGCATCCGTTTGGAGCTGTCCTCTTTTTTCAGGATCGTATCAACCGTTTTGGAGTTATTCTTGATCCAGCGGTCATTCTGTGCGGAGGCCAGTATCCCATCTTCCCGCTCCTGAAAAAGCTCCTGTACAATCTCATTGTGCTCCTGCTGATTCAATTCACCGATAGTGTATCTTTTAGAAATTTGGGAATCAATATTTTCTCCATACATATACTGTCTGTATGGCACGCTAACAACCTTGACTTCATCGCCATGGTATGTTACACTGCCTATAGAACCAAAAGCGGTTGTATCTGAGGGCAATTGGAGCCCGAGGCCCTGCATCCAGCTTTTGGTTCTATTTTTATTTGGATCGAGGTAGACGAGTCCGCTGTTTTCAATGAACTGTGCAGGATTGCTCGTCTTTCCATAGGCACTAGCAATTATGTTCATGTTCAGTACCTGACCGC
>JARHYV010000109.1 GCA_029258495.1 Faecousia sp.
ACACTATGCAGACGGCACCTTCGTTTCCGAGGCTAAGACCTCCGGCACCGACGGTTTCGGTCACGCACAGCTGGGTGGTCTGGCTGCCCGTCTGGCAGAGGTTGTCAAGGCTGCTACCGGCGCAAAGGTTCGCCCCATCGAGCTGAGCCTGCTGCAGCGCTGCGCTGCTCACTGTGCCTCCGGCACTGACATTGCCGAGTCCTTCCTGTCCGGCAAGACCGCTGTTGAGGCTGCTGTTGCCGGCGAAACCGATAAGATGGTCGGCTTTGCCTGCACCCGCGACGAGAACGGCTACAAGTGCGAGCCCAAGCTGTTCGATCTGAGCCTGGTGGCAAACACCGAGAAGAAGGTTCCCCTGGAGTGGATCAACGAAACCCACAACGGTGTGAACCAGGGCTTTATCGACTACTGCCTGCCTCTGATCCAGGGCGAAACCGGCATGACCAAGGAAGACGGTCTGCCCCGTTTTGTTCACCTGAAGAAGGTCTTTGCAAAGTAATCAATATTTGCACCGCAACAAGCCGAACCATTGGTTCGGCTTGTTTTTTGCTGTAATTCAAGCAGCCAAAAGGGCTGCCTGCATTTTGAGCAGTTCACAGCCCACTGTTTGACCGTTTCCGACCGAAAAATGCATTCTCCCCCTATCAGACATTGCAAATCCAGATCGATTGTGATATACTTGCCATATATCACATTCAGAGAGTTTATGCACGGAAACATGTATATTCTTTCCTTCGCACAAAGAGAAATACTTGGGGGATGTTGTATGAAAGCTGCTCTTTTAGGCTTCGGCGTTGTCGGCCGGGGTGTTTATGAATTGGTCGCTTCCCGAACAGACATTGAGATCACACATGTGCTCTGCCGAAGGGAACTCTCCCTGTCGGATGCCATTGTGACCCACGATTTTCAGGAGATCCTTCTGGATCCTTCCATTGATACCGTGATTGAGGTAATGGGCGGACTGCATCCGGCATGGGACTATGTACGCTCCGCTATCCTTGCCGGAAAGAATGTCATCACCGCTAACAAAGCAATGGTTGCCGAGTTTTATGACGAGCTGCTGCCCCTTGTGCAGCAGCAGAATGTTCTGTTTCGCTGCACCGCTGCCGTTGGCGGCGGCATCGGCTGGCTGAGCGAACTGGAGCGAGTTCGTCGTTGCGAAACCATCCGTAAGGTAGGCGGCATTATGAACGGCACCTGCAACTATATTCTGGATGCCATGACGCAAAGTGATCTGACCTATGCCGAGGCACTTTCTCAGGCGCAGCATCTGGGGTATGCCGAGGCTAACCCTTCCACGGATGTTGATGGCATTGACACATGGCACAAGCTGATCGTATCTGCCAACATTGCCTTCGGTGTCAGTCTGAACAAACATCAGGTTCCCGTTTGGGGCATCCGTAACATCTCAGCAGAAGATGTCACGCAATTTCGCAGTCACGGACTGTGCTGCAAACTGGTCAGCACCGGGCAGATGCAGGGCGGACAGTTCAGCGCATTTGTTCAGCCTACCCTGTTTTCATCCTGCGACATCGAGTCCACCGTTCCCAGTAACTACAACCTCATCACTCTGGAGGGTAACACCTCCGGACGGCAGAGTTTCTACGGACAAGGTGCAGGACGCTATCCGACCGCGTATAATGTGGTGCAGGACTGCATTGACTTCACGCAGCATCATGGTTTTTACAGCTCCTGTCAGGGAAAAGTAGATGTCCACAACGAACAGCTGATGCAGTATTATGTCCGCGGTGCTAGTGACAGCTGGCTGCAAGCCCACACCGCAGAGCTTTGGGAGAAAGCTGTCATTACGGTTCCTGTTTCTGTTGCGCAAATGCATCTGTGGTGCGCAAAGTATCCAAATGTTTTTATGGCAGCCTTGCCTGAAAGGAAGGATATCCTGTGCTGAAAGTAACAAAATTCGGCGGCTCATCTATGGCAGACGCAGGACAATACCGCAAAGTACGCGACATTGTCCTGTCCGATCCTGCACGCAAGATCGTAGTCGTGTCCGCCGCCGGTAAACGCGATCCCAACGTTCATAAAATCACCGATCTGCTGTACCTGTGTTATGCCCATGTGCAATATGGTGTTGATTGCTCCGGTATTTTCGAGAGTATTACCTCCCGTTACCTCCAGATACGAGATGATCTGGGCTTGAAACTTCCATTAGAAGAGGAATTTGAGTCCCTGAAAGCAAGACTGGATGCCAAAAAGGTATCTCAGGATGAATTAGTCAGCCGCGGTGAGTACTTCTCCGCTAAAATTCTGGCTGCATACCTCGGCTACGCTTTTATCGACAGTGCTGACTGGATCAGCTTTCATTTGGACGGCAGCGTTGATCAGGAAACAAGCTACAATGTCTTCCGCGCTGTTGCCACGGGGCATGGTGTTGTCACCCCCGGTTTCTATGGCAGCATGCCGAACGGTCATATCAAGACCTTTACCCGTGGTGGCAGCGATATCACAGGTGCCCTTGCAGCAGCTGCTTTGGATGCAGATGTCTATGAAAACTGGACGGATGTATCCGGTATCCTGATGGCTGACCCCAGAATTGTGGCCAATCCCCAGACCATCCCGCAGGTCACTTATGACGAGCTCCGGGAGCTCAGCTATACCGGCGCTCAGGTGCTGCATGAAGGGACGATCTTCCCCGTTCGCGAGAAGAACATTCCCTTGAACATCCGCAACACCAACGATCCTCAGCACCCCGGCACCATGATTCAGGAGCATTTTGAAAAAGACAATGCTCCCGATCGGTTTATCACCGGCATCACCGGAAAAAAAGATTTCTCCATTGTGCATCTATGTAAACGCGGTCTTTCCAACGAGGTCGGACTGCTGCGCAGGATCCTGAGCATTTACGAGCGGCATCACATTTCCGTTGACTATGTCCCCAACGGCATCGATAATGTATCTGTCCTCATGCAGACAAAGGCCATCGAGCCGTACCTGTACACCATCCTCGGGGAGATCCAGCAGGAGATCGAGCCCGACAGACTCACAGTATTTGATGACATTGCCATCGTTGCCGCGGTGGGCAGGAAAATGGCATCTCAGCCCGGTATATCCGGCAAAATATTCGGTGCAATGGGTCAGGCCGGAGTGAATATCCGCATGATCACGCAGGGGCCTGATGAACTGAATATCATCTTCGGAGTTGAGAACAAGGACTTCTCTAAAGCAATTCAGGTGCTCTACGACAGTTTTGTAAAATGAATGCAGGGTGCAGTGCAGCATATCGGGTGCTGCACTGTGCATTTTTAGGAGGTTTAATTATGAAAACATATACCGTTGCCGTTTTGGGCGCCACCGGTGCCGTCGGTCAGGCAATGATCGAGATCCTGCAGGAACGCAATTTCCCTGTGGGTCAGCTGATTCCCCTTGCCAGTGCCAGAAGTGCAGGAAAGACCATTCGTTTTCGGAATGAAGAGGTCACCATTCAGGAGGCCTCCTGTGATGTGTTCCAGGGCGTCGATATCGTTCTGGGCGCAGCCGAGAATGATATCGCCAAGGCGTTTGCTCCCGCGATCACTGCCGCAGGAGCGATCTTTGTGGACAACTCCTCCGCTTTTCGTATGGATCCCGAAGTTCCGCTGATCGTCCCCGAAATCAATCCCGAGGATGTAAAACATCACAAAGGGATCATCGCCAATCCCAACTGCTCCACCATCATCACCGCTACCGCTGTGAATGCGCTGAATGCGCTTTCCCCCATCCGCACCATGACTGCGTCCACCTATCAGGCCGTTTCCGGCGCAGGCGCAGGCGGCCCCGTAGAGCTGATGGAAGAAGTCAACGCTCTGAGTAGAGGCGAGCACTACGAACCGAAGGTGTTTTCTCACCAGATTGCCTTCAATCTCATTCCTCAGATCGGCGGAGAAACCGTTGACGGATACACCAGTGAAGAAATGAAATTGCAGAACGAGGGCCGTAAGATCATGCATTTGCCGGATCTAAAAGTTTCCTGCACCTGTGTCCGTGTCCCTGTCGTTCGCAGTCACTCCATTTCCGTTTCCATGCATTTCGACCGCCCCATTACTGTCCGAGAGGCACAGGAGGTCATTGCATCCGCTCCCGGCTGCAAGCTTGTGGACAACCTGAGCGCAAGGGAATATCCCATGCCGCTGGATACCAGTGATCAGGATCTGGTGTTCGTAGGACGCATTCGTCCCGACCTGACAGATCCCAACGGTCTGTGCCTGTGGTGCTGCGGCGATCAGGTGCGCAAGGGTGCCGCCACCAATGCCATCCAGATTGCCGAGCTCCTGATCAAATAATGTCGTTCTCTCTTCAAACATATCTCACAAGCAAATCTATTAGAAATGCGGTGCAGTTCACAATGAACTGCACCGCATTTTATATCCTCTTTGACGATTTCTGAAACAGCTTCAGGAAGCCCACATGCATGCAGCTGCATAATAGCATCAGACTTTCAACTGCGATTGTACAGTGATCTGCCGCGGTTTCTTCTGTGTAGGTACAAATTCAAATATCACAGAATTCTGCCATCGCTCCTCGTTTCCTTCGT
>JARHYV010000338.1 GCA_029258495.1 Faecousia sp.
TTATAATTTTCACAACCGCCGACAGCATTTACGAGTACCATCGGGCATTGTTTTGCCGATGCCTCTGTGGTACTCAAGCCGCCCGGTTTTGTAACATACACATCCGCACTATCCAGCATCCGCGGCATATCCTTTACAAAGCCCAGCACATGAATCCGTCCCTCATCCTCGTGGATCTCGTCCATTGAATGTTTCAAAGTTTCGTTGGTACCACAGATGATAGACAATTCTGTATTGTCATCCATATTCTCCGAAATTCTCTGGGACAGCTTGCCCATGGGGCCGCACCCCATGCTGCCGCAGGCGATCACAATATGCTTATGCTCCGGGGATACTCCGAAGGCCATCTTCGCCTCTGCCTTGGGAGTGTGGGTATAAAAGGCCTGCCGAACCGGAATTCCGCTGGCTCGGATCTTCTTTCCCGGAATTCCCTGCGACACAAACTCGCCAGCAAGCATTTCATCGGGAATAAAATATAGATCAAGTTCTGAGCAGTTGACTCCGGGACAACAGGTATAATCTGTAGCCACGAAGGCCGTATGTGCCGCCAGATGATATCTTCTCTTAACCTCGGTGAGCATCATCGCAGAAAACGGATGGGTGCAAATGATATTATCGTATTCATTCTGCTGGATGAAATGGTACATGTCCTCTGCACCACGGGCAAAGAAGTGGTAAAGCATGCTGTCGGAATCGAACCGTTCCGGATGATTCTCCGCATACTCATACCCCCATTCAAATATGGGAGAAAGCTTTCTGTAAATCAGCACATGACCCTTAGCCACAATCGCAGACACTTCTTCCGACACAAAAGACAAGCTGTCCATAATAGTGCATGTTTGTTCAACAAGGTCGTAATATTCCTTGATCGCGCGGGCACAGGCGTTGTGTCCTTCGCCGGTATTACAGCTTAGAATCAATGTACGCACGATTCTTTCTCCTTTCGATTTTCCAGTCGATTCATCAATTTGATGAATCTCGGACGATTATATCTCTGAATCAGGCAAAACGGAAGATTGCCTACCAAAATATATGCGCATGTGACCAAAACACCCAGCCATCCGTTCCAAATCTCCAGTGTATACAAAGATAGAACACACAATGCAGCATGCACAAATTCTGCAATGCAGGTTTCGTAGATCATAACCTCCAACGTTTGCTTGGAGTCATCCGTCATCTTTTTCGAAGGCATAAGCCACGGAAAGATCCTGCTCATATCCGGCACTTTATTCTGCCATTTATTGATGCGTATTTTCAAATAAAGTCGACCTTCCCGTTCAAACGGAAATGATTTATATGGATACTTGTTGTAATGAAACCATTTATATGGAATCAGCCTCCCTAACAAAAAGGAAAGGATGCTGATAATCGCAAGGTAGCAGATGCCATCAATCGCCTGTGTTAGATCCATTTTTTCCTCCGTCAATCTCCCATGATATGTCTATTATACATGAATAATCTAAACTGAATCGAAACTGCTTTTTTCACATCTGTAAATAAAACAGGGTATTCTTAAGAATACCCTGTTTTAATCGATGTTGCAAGTACATACGGAAAATTATTGAGGAAGTTCAACAATGAAACTTGTGAGTCCATCAGCACTGCTCGCTCGCACGCATCCTTTGTGCAGTCCAACGATCCGCTTTACGATCGCAAGTCCAACTCCATTTCCCTCCGAAGCATGAGATTCATCGGCCTGATAAAACTTCTGGAAGATCCTATCCTGTACTTTGGCGGGGATCTCCGGACCGTAATTTGAAACAGATACCACCAGTGTTTTTTCCTTCTTCTGAATATGAACAGTGATTTCCTGATTCGGTTCTGAGAACTTGATGGCATTATCTAAGAGGTTGATCCAAACCTGTTTCAACATTTCCTCGTTGGC
>JARHYV010000314.1 GCA_029258495.1 Faecousia sp.
GTAATGGAGCCGCTGTATCGGATCGAAAATGATGGCAGTATCACATATAAGGGGCTGGGGCCGCTGTGCCGGGTCATTCGGGGAAAGGGCGTATTTCAGGGAAAGTACGCAGTTCAGACCTTCAATGCATTATCGGTCTATATGGCGACAAAGCGTCTGGGTAAGCTGATCCACCCGATATGGGGAACATTTCAGGTGTATCTGATCCAGCTGAAAATGGAACAGGAGTGCAGGGAAGATTATATTGCGTACTCTTTTGAGTTTCGGGAGGCAGACGAAAGCGGTGTGATTCCGTCGCTGCCGGAGTATCGGAAGTAGTTTTATATAAAACATCCCCGGTCTGTACATCAGGTGCAGATCGGGGATGTTTGCGTTAGAACTGTGTGGGCTTGATATGCCAGATTTCCTCTGCGTACTGGCGGATGGTGCGGTCGGAAGAGAACTTTCCGCCGCTTGCGATATTGACAAGACACTTCCTGCCGAATGCCTGACGATCGGCATAGTCGCGGTTGGCACGGAGTTTTGCCTCCAGATAGGACTCGTAGTCCATGAGCAGGTAGTAATGGTCTGCCATATGCCACGAAGTACCATCCAACAGCGCGTGGTAGAGCTCCTTCTGATCGTTGTCCGTGGGAACGGTTCCGTCGATCAGAGTATCGATGGCTCGACGCAGGCGGGGATTTGCATCATAAATGCTGCGTGCATGGTAGTAGGAACGGGATGCATTGATCTGCTCCACTGTTGCACCGAAAATGTAGTTGTTCTCGGCGCCGGCCTCCTGCACGATCTCTACATTGGCTCCGTCGAGGGTGCCCAGAGTGACTGCGCCATTGAGCATGAGTTTCATGTTGCCGGTGCCGGAGGCCTCTGTGCCGGCAGGAGAGATCTGCTCGGAGATATCGGCGGCAGGAATGATATGCTCGGCGTAGGAGCAGTTATAGTTCTGGACAAAGACTACCTTCAGCTTGTCGTTTACCTCGGGGTCGCTGTTGATCATCTTGGAAACCCGGTTGATGTAACGGATGATCGCCTTGGCACGGAGATAGCCGGGAGCGGATTTTGCACCGAACAGGTATACAGTGGGATGGAAGTTTGTCAGGCTGCCGTCTTTCAGGCGGAAGTAAATATCCACAATGGAAAGAATATTCAGCAGCTGGCGCTTGTATTCATGCAGGCGCTTGACCTGAACATCGAAGATAAAATCAGGGTTCAGCTGAATGCCTTCGTGCTGGGCGATGACCTTGCACAGCTGCTCCTTCTTGGTGTGCTTGACTGCATTGAACCGGTTGATCAGATCCTCGTCGATCATGGGTTTGAGCTCTGCCAGACGGTCAAGATCCTTCAGGAAGTCGCTGCCGATCTTTTCGGAGAGCAGATCAGTGAGCTCCGGATTGCAAAGACCCATCCAGCGCCGCGGCGTGATGCCGTTGGTCTTGTTCTGGAAACGATCGGGGAAGACCTGATACCAGTCACGGAACACATCGTCCTTCAGGATCTGAGAGTGGATCTCAGCAACACCATTGATATAGCTGCCCACGTAAATGGACAGATTTGCCATGTGGGCAATGTCGTCCTGAATAATGAACAGACCGGGGTGCTCGGTACGGAGCTTGCAGTCGATCTTGCAGATGATATCCGTGATTTCGGGGACAACACTGCGCAGCAGATCCAACGGCCATTTCTCCAGAGCCTCGCCCATGACAGTATGGTTGGTATAGGAGAAGGTCTTCTGAGCCACGGAGAAGGCCTGCTCAAAGTCAATGCCCTCTGCCATCAGCAGACGGATCAGCTCGGGAATGGACATTGCAGGGTGGGTGTCGTTCAGCTGAATGGCATAGAAATCACAAAAATGTGTCAGGTCGGTGCCATGGTTCAGCTTATATACGCGCATCATATCCTGAAGGGAAGCGGAAGACAGCACATACTGCTGCTTGATACGCAGACGCTTGCCCTCCCAAGTGGAGTCGTTGGGGTACAGAACACGGGTGATATCCTCAGCCTTGTTCTTCTGATCCAAAGCCCGGAGGTAATCCTGATTGTTAAAGGCATTGAAGTCCAGTTCGCTTTCTGCCTCACACTGCCACAGACGCAGAGTGTTGATGTTGTTTGTGCCGTATCCGATCACGGGAACATCATAGGGAACGGCCAGAACGGTATGATCGGGGAAAGTGACCTTGACCGTATGGTTATAGCGGCGGTAAGACCAGGGATCCCCGAATTTTGTCCAGTCATCAGCGGCCTCGATCTGGCTGCCGTTCTGGTCAAAGGTCTGCTTGAACAGACCGAAACGATACCGAAGACCATAGCCGGAAAGGGGCAGATTGCAGCTTGCGGCAGAGTCCAGAAAACATGCAGACAGTCTGCCGAGACCGCCGTTGCCGAGGGCATCGTCTTCGATCTCCTCCAGACAGGCAAGATCCACGCCCTGCTCAGCAAACAGCTGTTTCATTTCGTCGAGAATGCCGAGATTATACAGATTGCTGTATACCAGTCGACCGATCAGGTATTCGGCAGAAAAATAATAAGCCTTCCGCTCGGTGAGCCGCGCGTGTCTGCTCTTGCTCCAGTTGTCGCTGATAGCCATCATGACAGCGGTGCCGAGTGCCTCGTGCAGTTCTTGCGGTGTGGCATTTTTCAGGGAAACATCATACTGATACTTCAGCTGGGCCTCTGTCCATTTCATGATGTTCTGACAATTATAATTCATATATACGCTCCTATTCATGCGGATCATCCGCAAATCATTGTATGATTAACCAGAGTGGCGCAAATGTATATGGGACATCCAATGCACGGGTCATGGGATCAATCCAGTATATCCGCATAGATGAGGGGATGTGATACCGACCGGCGATGCAGCCATCTTTGGATAATTTGTGAAATTGGGTGTATGCATGCAGTGTATTCTATAAATATAAACAGAAATCTGCATATTCAAAAGCGTACCTCTTTTTATCCGGATTGTCAAGTGAAATCCAATGAAGAAGACGATGGAAGTTGCGATTTTGGGATAATTAAAGGGGAAAACCAAATTCAGAAACCTTGAGGATGGCAAAAATGCACAAATTGATTATACCCACAGGATAACCGGATCAAAATGAAAAATGTGATGCGTATAAAAAGAGCCGCTGCGAAATGCAGCGGCTCTTTGAGTCACAGAAATCAGGCTTCCAGATTGATGCCGGTTTCTTTGTTGAAGACATGGCAAACAGTACCATTGAAGTCGAAAGCAACATTTGCTCCGTTGGACAGTGCAGCGACTTCTGCACCGGTCATGTTCATGGTAGAGATGACCAAAACAACATCACGGCCCATAGCGGTTACATGCAGGTGGACAGTGGAGCCCATCATTTCGGAAACATCGACCTTAGCGTTGATGCCGCCGTTATTGCACAGAGTGATATGCTCAGGACGGACGCCCAGAGTGATATCCTGCTCTGCAACATTGTTCTTAGCCAGAGCAGCCTGCTTATCAGCACTCAGCTCGACAGTCAGGTTATCCAGAACAACAGCGTATTTGCCGTTCTTCTTAACCAGCTTTGCATCGAACAGGTTCATCTGGGGAGAGCCAATGAAACCGGCAACGAACAGGTTGTAAGGATGGTTGAACACTTCCTGAGGAGTGCCGATCTGCTGGATGAAACCATCCTTCATGATAACGATACGATCACCCAGAGTCATGGCCTCGGTCTGATCGTGGGTAACATAGATAAATGTAGTATTGATACGTTCACGCAGCTTGATGATCTCAGCACGCATCTGGTTACGCAGCTTTGCGTCCAGGTTGGACAGAGGTTCGTCCATCAGGAAGACCTGAGGATTACGAACGATTGCACGACCGATTGCAACACGCTGACGCTGACCACCGGACAGAGCCTTGGGCTTACGGCCCAGGTACTGGGTGATATCCAGGATCTCAGCAGCCTGCTTAACGGCTCTGTCGATCTCGTCCTTGGGGGTGTGGCGCAGCTTCAGAGCGAATGCCATGTTTTCATACACGGTCATATGGGGGTACAGAGCGTAGTTCTGGAAGACCATTGCGATATCGCGATCCTTAGGAGCCACATCGTTGACCAGACGATCGCCGATGTACAGTTCGCCCTCGGAGATCTCTTCCAGACCTGCGATCATACGCAGGGTGGTGGACTTACCACAGCCGGAAGGACCAACCAGAACGATGAATTCCTTGTCTGCGATTTCCAGGTTGAATTCCTGAACTGCAACGACACCCTTGTCGGTGACCTGAAGATTGGCTTTCTTCTCGGTGGATTCTTCGCCCTTTTTCTTCTTTTTCTTCTTGGTGTCATCGCCGCTGAACGGGTAGATTTTCTTGATGTTTTTAAGAGTTAAGCTTGCCATACAATTCCGACTCCGATCACACCGCCTCTGCGCATGTGATCTCGCAGTTACCAATGGAAGGGTAACACTGCATTACGACAGGTCTCCACACTGCCGCACCGCGAGTCCTGCGGATCAATTTTTCCTCCTTTATTGACAAAACAGGTCTATTTTGTGGAGTAGACCCATCCTGCCGGTATGCATACATCTTACCATAAATATACAAAATGCGCAATCGTGCAGACTCACAGTATTGCCTAAACCTTTTTGGGCTTTTTAGACAAAAATCAGGGGCGTGCCATGGCAACCATTCCCAACAGCTCCAGAAACACATCCGGAAAATCCTTTCGCTGAACGGTTTCTTCGGCGACCAACGGAATGCGCAGCAGGATCTCATCAGCTGATTTTATACACAATTCCCCCAACTGCATCCCTTTTTCAATGGGTGCTGACACTTCCGGCAGAAGGGTCAGCTCGTGGGTGATCCCGGCTGCATCGCCCTTTTTGACCAAAAGATTTGTATTGCCCCGGGCTACTGCATGTACCTGAGGGGATTTTCCCAGTTTGATAGGAATATTGGCATCCTCGGGAACGGGACTTTCGTATAGGGTATAGGTTGCAAAGCCATAATCCAACAGCTGACGGCAGGTGGTAAAGCGGTCTGCTGAGGTTTCGCAGCCCATGACTACGGCAATCAGCTCCATGCCGTCGCGCATAGCAGAGGCGGACAGACAGTAGCCGGCTCCGGAGGTAAATCCTGTTTTTAATCCGGTTGCCCCGGGATAGAACCGGATCAGCTTGTTGGTATTGCTCAGCCCGAATGCGCCGTCCCGGACAGAGTCCATCCAGATGGTGGTAAATTTTTTGATGTCAGGATGCTTGGTGAGCAGTTCTCTGGACATAAGCGCAATATCGTTGGCACTGGTTCGATGTTCCTTAGCCTCCGGCCCGTCATCCAGTCCGGTACAGTTGACGAAATGGGTGTCCTGCATGCCCAGTGCCTGCGCCTTGTCGTTCATCTTCTGCACAAATGCCGTTTCTGTGCCTGCCAGATGCTCCGCCATGGCACAGGCGCAGTCGTTGGCGGAGGAAACGGCGATGGATTTTACCATTTCCTCGACGCTCATGGTTTCGCCGACCTTCAGGTAGACTTGACTGCCGCCCTTGGCAGCGGCTGCCTCGGAGGCTGTGACGCGATCCGTCCATTGCAGCGCGCCGGAGTCGATTGCCTCCATGGTAAGCAGCAGGGTCATGATTTTTGTGACACTGGCGGGAGCAAGACGCTCATGCTCATTGCGGCATTGCATGACGGTTCCGGTTGCGGCATCCATCAGCAGATAGGATTTTCCGGAATATTCAGCCTCTTGAGCGAGTGCCACACAAGGCAGCACAGAGAGGGTCATCAGTATCGTAAGAATCACACATCCAAGACGCTTCAATGGTAGATCCCTCCTCGATATGGTTGCCATATCCTATGAGCAGCCTTTGCAATATAGTCCGAAAAAATTGAAAAAATTTTTATATCTGGGTTTAACTGGAAAGAAACTGGCAATACTTGACCTCGGAGGTGCTTAATATGAGCGACAAAAACAACAGTCGACATCTCAGCGGCAAGGGCTATTACATCGCCCTGATCCTGTGCGCTGCGGCGATCGGGATCGCTGGCTATGTATATTACAACAATGCCGCAGAAGTTGACTCGCTGCAAAGTGCAAACACGCCTGTGATCGCAACAGATGCAGCAAAAAAATCAGACCAGACAGCCCCGAGCAAGCCGACGGCAGAAACCAAATCGACAGAGCCTGCAAGCAAGCCTACCGTGGGGAAGATCTCTGCGTGCATGCCTGTTGAGGGCGAGATCCTGGCGGAATATGCCATGGAATGTCTGGGATACAATCAGACGACCAGAGATTGGCGTGTCCACAACGGTGTGGATATTGCCGCAGATGCAGGGACGCAAGTCCATGCCGCTGCCGACGGGAAGGTGTATACCGTCTATGAGGATGATCAGATGGGGCATACCG
>JARHYV010000233.1 GCA_029258495.1 Faecousia sp.
GGGCGTATACAGGAAATATTCAAATTTAATGCACTCGAGGACTCGAACAGACTGCCGCTTAGGAGGCGGACCCTCTATCCTGGTGAGGTACGGGGGCAGGTATTCATTCGGCAAGATAATTACCGAGCAGCACAAATACACTGTGTTATTGTAGCGGAAAAAAGGTATCCTGTCAATGAGTGATTTCGCATTTTCCTTTATGAAATCATGGTAATTTGGGAAAATACTCTTTACATAATCGAAAAATCCAGTTATAATAAGATGAACTATGTAATCCTGACGAAATGAGAGTATTGTCGTATGAATATTGAATTTGAAGCATATAAAGGAAAGCTGAATGATCTGCGTCCGGCTCTGGATGGCCTGTCTGAGTCGCTGAATTTGGATGGTCTGCGCAGCGAACTGGAGCGTCTGCATGCGATGCAGGAGGCTCCCGGTTTCTGGGATGACCCCGAGAAAAGCCAGAAGATCGTCATGAAGGCGAAGATTGCGGAAAACAAGATCGAGCGCTATGAGAAGATGGTTTCCACTTGGGACGATCTGATGACCATTTGTGAGATGGCACTGGAAGAGGATGACGACTCCATGCTCGATGAGCTGAAAGAGGGCTTTGAGAAACTGGCAGAGGGAATGGAGTCCTGCCGTCTGGAGACCCTGCTCACAGGCAACTATGATGCCAACAATGCGCTGATGAGCTTCCATGCAGGTGCAGGCGGAACAGAGGCACAGGACTGGTGCCAGATGCTGTACCGTATGTACACCCGCTGGGCAGAGCGTCACGGTTTCACCTATAAGATCTTGGACTATCTGGAGGGCGATGAGGCCGGCCTGAAGAGCGCAGATATTCTGATCGAGGGTGAGAATGCTTACGGCTTTTTGAAAGGAGAGAACGGCGTCCACCGCCTTGTACGTGTATCTCCGTTTGACTCCAATGCACGCCGCCAGACTTCCTTCTCTGCGATCGAGGTGATCCCCGAAATTCAGGACGAATCTCAGGATGTGGAGATCAAGCCGGAAGACTATGAAATGCAGGTATTCCGTTCCTCCGGTGCAGGCGGTCAGCATATCAACAAGACTTCTTCTGCGGTTCGTCTGATCCACAAGGCTACCGGTATCACCGTTGCCTGCCAGACAGAGCGGAGCCAGTTCCAGAACAAGGAGAACTGTCTGCGCATGCTGCGCTCCAAACTGGTTGAGATCAAGGAGCGTGAGCATCTGGACAAGATCTCCGACATCAAGGGCGTTCAGCAGAAGATCGAGTGGGGCAGCCAGATCCGAAACTATGTATTCATGCCCTACACTCTGGTCAAGGACACTCGCACCGGCTGCGAAACCTCCAATGTCAATGCGGTCATGGATGGCGCACTGGATCCCTTCATTGAGAGCTACCTGAATTGTCTGGCTACCGGCAACTGGGTACAGAAATAAGCGTTATAAATGCCTTCCGATCACGGAAGGCATTTTTTATACACAGGCTATGGGCAGATTGTGGATAAAAAAAGGCTGTTGCCAGAGCAACAGCCTTTTATATATCAGCTAACCGTAGATTACAGGGCAGCCTTTGCCTTCTCAACCAGAGCTGCGAAAGCGGCGGGATCCTGAATAGCCATTTCGGACAGGCTCTTACGGTTCATCTCGATGCCAGCCTTCTTGATACCGTTCATGAAGGTGGAGTAGTTCATGCCGTAGGGAGCGACAGCAGCGCTCAGACGGGTGATCCACATTCTGCGGTAGGTACGCTTCTTCAGCTTACGGCCGACGAAAGCGTAGTTGCCGGACTTCATGACAGCCTGCTTGGCCATCTTGAAGTGACGGGACTTGGAACCCCAATAGCCCTTAGCCAGCTTCAGGGTAGCGTTTCTTCTCTTGCGCGTCATCATTGCGCCTTTAACTCTTGCCATTTATAATATCCTCCTCTTCCTCTTATTTGTAAGGGATCATCTTCTTGATGGTCTCGACATTGGTCACATCAGCGTAAGCAGTGGTGCGCAGACGACGGGTACGCTTCGTGTCCTTCTTGGTGAGGATGTGGCTCTTGTAAGCGCGGGCTCTCTTAACCTTACCGGACTTGGTCAGGTTGAATCTCTTCTTTGCACCGCTATGGGTTTTCAGCTTGGGCATAGTAGGTTCTCCTTCCGTTTCTTTCGTTGTCAAGCTCGATTACTTGCTATTCTTGGGGGACAAAAACAT
>JARHYV010000331.1 GCA_029258495.1 Faecousia sp.
ATCTGTACCGAATGGCGAAGATGGAAGACAATGAAGGGGTAGCCCAGATGAGTCAGAGGCTGAGCGCCTACTACCGCTACATCACAAGAAGTGATCAGAATGTGGTGCCGCTGTCCATGGAGTACGACAACATCAGGGATTATACGGAGATCCAGACCATCCGTTTCGGGGATCGGATCACGGTGGAGCTGGAGCCCCTGCCGGAAGGCTATGCACAGCTGCCGGTGCCGCGCTTTGTGCTGCAGCCGCTGTTTGAAAATGCATACAATCACGGGGTGGAAAAAATGTCTGAGGGCAGGATCCGCCTGAGATTTGAGGAAAAGCCGGATGCACTGATCATTTTGGTGGAGAACAATGGCAGCTGTGCCGAGGAAGAACTCACTGCGCTGAGGGCATATCTCGACTGCAGCGATCGGGATCAGAAAATTACGGCACTGAAGAATGTGAAGGGACGGATGCAGCTGCTGGGCGGCAATCTGACGGTGTCCCGGGGAGAACTGGGAGGTTTTTGTGCAACGCTGACACTTCCCGGAGGAAAAAATAACAAGGAGGAGTCGTACTATGCAGATACTTCTGATCGTGGATGATGAGCCGAACATCGTTGAAGGGCTTGCAAGTCAGTTTGAGCAGCGTTACGCAGACAGCGTGATCGTGCTGAAATCCTTTTCGGGGGAGCATGCCCTTTCTGTTCTGCGCAACAATAAGGTGGATGTGGTTTTGTCAGACATCCGCATGCCGGATATCGACGGTCTGGAGCTGATCCGGGAAACGGAGCAGCTTTGGCCCAAGACCCATTTTGTTTTTCTCAGTGGGTTTGATGACTTCGATTATATCCACAGAGCATCCAAATCCTCCATCTATCGGGGATATCTGCTGAAGATGGAGGGGGATGAGGTGGTGCTTGAGAAGGTGGACAGGGAGATCCGGCTGTGCGCAGAGGAAATGCAGGCGGAGATCGAGCATGATCAGATGCGGGATTTTGCCAGAAGGGCAGCACTGGAAAGTATGCTCCGCGGCGGCGGCTCTTGGCAGGATTTCCTGTCCCAGATGAAGGACTCCTGGCTGCACATCGATACGAAACGGCCGATCTTTATGGTGCTTGGAAAATGCCCCCGGCATCGGGCGGCAGAAGGGATCCAGATGATGCCTCAGCTGAATGGACTGCTGGCGGCTCAGGCTCCGGGCCTTTCATATGAACTGCTGTTTCCGGAGGATGGGACACTGGTATGGCTGCTCCAGAAGAAAGACGAAAGCCTGAGTTTTGGCGCAGAGCAGTATATCCATGCGCTGTTTGGGGCCATTCAGCAGCAGCTGAATGATACCTGGGGACTTGCCGTGAGTATGATCATCGGCAAAGCGTGCAGCTTTGGCTCCACTCTGGAGCAGTACAGTCGTCTGAACCACATCTACGATATGATCGCCAGAGATACGGGGAGTCTGATCATTGTGGATGAATCGGACTATTCCGGGGTGCTGCTGAACAATGATCACCGGGCATTGCAGGAGCGGTTTGTTTTTTCGGCCTTTGTCCACAGATTGGATCAGCAGCTGCACACCGGAACACGGGAATCGGTGCGGGAGTTGTTTGACGAATATTTCGGAAAAGCCGGCGGCCCTGTGCTGCGGGTGGATGGGCTGTACTCCGAGCAGCAGCTGACCCTCTTCACGCTGCTGCTGACATTTGTTCGGGAAAAGGGGATGGAGGGCAGCTATGACCAGACCCTTACCCGGATGCTCGACAGCTTCCTTCGGGGAGAAAATCGCGCGGAGCCGGAGCAATTCCTGGGGAAAATGGCGGCATTCTGCGAGGATCTGTGCAAGCAGCGCATCGAAAACGAAATACACAATACAGAGGCGATCATCCGGCGGATCAACCGCTATGTGGAGGATCACATCGAGGATTATGATCTGTCCCTGACAGAGCTTGCCAGAATGACCGGGTTCAATCCATCCTATCTGTCCCGGCTGTACCGGCTGCACACGGGAAAAAAGCTGTCTGAGCATATCGATGAGGTGAAGCTCCGCCATGCCCAGAGCCTGATCCTGTCCGGAACCATGGTCAAGCATGTGGCAGAGCGAACAGGGTTTGCCTCGCCCTCTGCATTCATTCTTTTTTTCAAGCGGAACACCGGAAAGACCCCCAGACAGTTCTTTGAAGAGCAGGAGCAGTCCGCTGCGCCGAAGGGAGATCCTGCCGGGAAGTAAACAGAATGCCATAGTATGTCAATAGCTATTGATTGAAAAGTATTTGTAAAAAAATTACAATAAAATCAGCAAAGGAACAAAAAATGTTGCTTTTGACAAACAAATTATACAGAGGAGGAGAAAATGTGAAAAAGACAAGGATCGGAGCATTCATCATGGCAGCAGTTATGGCGGCATCATCCCTGCTGGTGGGATGTACAACCAATCAAAGTGGTGCCGAAACCACAGCAGCCCCTTCCGGTGAAACCACACCTTCCGAAAACAAACCCCAGATCGCAGGTGCGCCGTGGCTGACACCCTTTGATGAAACGGTCAAGCTGGATGTGGTGGTCGGATGGGATGTGGACAACAGCGTAAAGGAAGGCACTACACCGGAAACCAACTCACTGGTTCAGCTGGCGAAGGAGCTGCTGAACATTGAACTGAATTTCCTGTGGATGGTTCCCAATGATCAGCTGAAAGACCGTCTGGCTCTGCAGATCAGCTCCGGCAATATCCCGGACATCGTGATGCTGCAAAGCGGTGATTTCTACGAGTTCATGGACAGTGCGTATCTGCGTGACCTGACGGATGCCTACCATACATATGCATCCGACGAGCTGAAGAACACCGTAGAAGGCTTTGGCGAGGCGGCAGTCAACTACTCCTCCCGTGACGGGCGTTTGTACGGCATCCCGGCTCAGTTAGACACGGCAGAGAGTGTTGCAGGGCTGTATTACCGCAAGGACTGGCTGGATGCGGCAGGGCTGAAGGAGCCGACAAATACCAAGGAACTGAACGATATGCTGGTAGAGCTGGCAAAGTACGGGGCAAGCGTCAACGGCGGCAAGGATACCGTTGGTCTGGGTACCACCTCCAATGTCCTCAACTCCAACTTTGCGCTGAGTGCCTATTTCCAGTGCTACAACGCCTACCCCAACAAGTGGATCATGCGCGACGGCAAGCTTGTAAACGGTGTGGTGCAGGATGAGATGCTCGCAGCACTGAACGGCTTGAAGGATCTTTATGACCGGGGCGCACTGGCGACGGATTTTGCCACATGGAATTCCGATCAGTTCAACGAGCGCGTCACCACCGATCAGGTGGGTGCAACATTTGGTACCTACTACATTCCGGCATATCCGCTGAACCTGAATAAGGAGGCAAATCACGATGCAGAGTGGGCGGAGCTGAGTCTGACGGATGTAGGCGGCAAGCCCTCGATGAATCAGGTGAGCATTGCGCATTTCAATGTGGTCACCAAGGATGCACCTGAGCATGCAGAGGAGGCATTGATCAAGCTGCTGAACCTGACACTGGCAGCAAATCTCAATTCTACCTTTGACAAGACCCCGTTTGGCGGCAGGGAGCTGCCGGAGAACGGCGCATCGATCTTCTATCTTCCGGTTTATGTGTATTTCCCCACGCCGTGGAATGCTTACCGTGAAAACATCTGGGCGGCTGTGGAGGCAAAGGATCCCTCCGGACTCAAGTCCACCACGGAAAAAGAATGGTACACCTATATGGATGACTATCTGACCAACGGCAATGACTGCCAGAATCTCGGTGTGGCATGGGGAATGTACAAGAGCCGCCTGAGTGAGGATATGGGCATCGCGATGGGACTGGAAGCACGGGAAAGCGGTGCATTTGAGCCGGGGTACTATTATGGCCCTGCGACACCTACGGAGCAGCGCGCATCCTCTACACTGACCGATATGACGGTTTCGTTCATCGTTGAATACATCATGGGCAAGAAGACCGAGGCCGACTGGGCCGGTTTCAAGCAGAGCTGGAACGATATGGGCGGACAGAAGTGGACAGAAGAGGTCAATGCGCAGTATCAGGAGCTGACAAAATAATTTCATTCTGCACAGGGAGGAGCGCGGTGGTCTTCGCCATCTGCGCCCCTCCCTGAAACAATAGAAAGGCGAGGTTATGATATGGGACAAAATAAGGGGAAACCACAGACTGTATCCACCAAAAAGGGGAGATTCAGACGAGAATATCCATATTATCTGATGCTGATACCGGGTGTCGCCTTTACATTGGTGTTTTCATATCTTCCCATGTTCGGCCTCGTGATGGCATTTCAGGATTTTTCACCTCTGAAGTCCTTTTCCGGTTCCCCATGGGTGGCATTGCAGAATTTCAAAGATATGCTGGCGCTGCCCACCTTCTGGTCGGTTGTGCGCAACACCCTGCTGATTTCCGTGAGCAAGATCATCCTGCGCCTTCTGGTGCCGCTTGTTCTGGCACTGCTGCTGAACGAGGTGCTCAGTGTGAAATTCAAGCGAATGGCGCAGACGGTGTTTTTCCTGCCGTATTTCCTTTCCTGGGCAGTTGTGGGCGGCATCCTGCGGAGTCTGTTTCAGTATGACGGCATGGTGAATGGGATGCTGATGTCACTGGGCATGGAACGGATCATGTTCCTTGGCAGCAACACCTGGTTTCCCATCATTGCGGTCATATCCGATGTCTGGAAGGATATGGGCTATAATATGATCATTTTTCTTGCAGCCATCACCAATGTGGATCCCACGCTCCATGAGTCAGCAGCACTGGACGGTGCCAATCGATGGAACCAGATCTGGCATATTACTCTGCCGAGCATCCGTCCTATGGTTGTGATGCTGTTGGTGCTGTCGCTGGGCTCAGTGCTGAGCGCAGGCATGGAGCAGATCCTGCTGCTTTACAATCCCATGGTGTATGAGAGCGCAGATATCATCGATACCCTTGTGTACCGGTTGGGGCTTGTCAATCATCAATGGTCGCTGTCGGCGGCAGTGGGACTGATGAAGTCGGTCATCTCCTTCATTCTGGTGGTGATCTCCTATGCCATTGCCACAAAGCGGTTTGACTATCAGGTGTTCTAGGAAAGGAGCTTAGAGGATATGAAGCGTAAAAAAATATCGGTATTTGACTGTTTCAACTATGTGTTCCTGTTCCTTCTGGTCGTCATCTGCATTGTGCCGATCCTGCATGTTATTGCAGTGTCCTTCTCCGAAAAACTGGAGGCAGTTTCCGGAACGGTGGGGATCCTGCCGGTGGGGTTCAATCTGTCAGCTTACCGCTATGTCATGGAAGATAAGCAGTTCTGGCAGTCCCTGAAGGTCACGCTGAGCCGTGTGCTGATCGGTGTGCCCATCAATATCCTGTTGGTGGTGCTGACGGCATATCCGCTGTCCAAGCAGAACAGCCGGTTCCATGGCCGCACTGCATTTTCCTGGTTTTTTGTATTCACCATGCTGTTTGGCGGCGGTATGATCCCGGCGTATATGGTCATCAGCAAATTGGGGATGATGAATACCATCTGGGCATTGACCCTGCCCGGTGCAATGAATGTGTCGTATATGATCCTGATGATGAATTTCTTCCGGGGGATCCCATCGGAGATTGAGGAGGCGGCCGTTATCGACGGAGCAAATCAGATGCAGATCCTGTTCAAGCTGTTTCTGCCCATGTCCCTGCCTGCGCTTGCGACCATTATCCTGTTTGCAACAGTGGCAAACTGGAATGTATGGATGGATGGGTATCTGTATATGAATACACCGGACAAATATCCGCTGCAAACTTATCTGGCGACCACGCTGATGCAGTCGAAGAACAACATAGAGGCTATGATGACCCCTGAACAGCTGGTTCAGATGGCTCAGGTCAGCGAGAAAACCATTGAGGCTGCCCAGATCTTTTTGGGTGCGCTGCCGATCATGTGTGTTTATCCCTTCCTTCAGAAATACTATGTGAAGGGGATCGTTGTAGGCAGCGTGAAAGGCTGAGAAAACAAGCAAGCCCCGCCAGCATGGCGGGGCTTGCTTTGCAAATATGGGATATGATGCGCTTTTTCGGGACGATGGATAAGCTTACAGACGATTTCTGCCGGAAAGCTCATACATATGATCGTCGGAGATGGCACATTCCACAGTAAAATACCGGGAGAACAGTTTGGAAAGCTCCTCAATGGTGGGCAGCTCCAGACTCACGGCACTGGCGTGGTCTGCGTGATGCCGCTGAAGGGCATCTCTGCTCATGCCGTGGGCGATGGTAAGAGTGCCCGTTGGCTTGAGAAATCTTTTC
Organism: Faecousia sp.; assembly: GCA_029258495.1. GTDB lineage: Bacteria > Bacillota > Clostridia > Oscillospirales > Oscillospiraceae > Faecousia. Next base: position 6,262 of record JARHYV010000331.1, read on the forward strand.
AGATTTTCCAAAAGCTGCTCCGGATGGAGAAAATGGGGAAATGCGTTGTAGATCATGATGGCATCGAACTGCCTGCCGAAATCGGTGCAGGCGGCATCTCCGCACAGAAATGTGCCATCCGGCCACTTTTCGGCAGCACGACGCAGCATTTCGGGGGAAAGATCGATAGCGGTCAGGGAGCCGATCTGACGGCGGCGGTAATCGGGAAACAGGATCCCGGTGCCGCATGCCACATCCAGAACATCCATTCCCGCGGTGATCCCGGCGTGATCCAGGATCAGGTCGATCAGCCGGGTGTCATGCTCCGAGGTTTCGTCCCATGTGGGGGCGCATTGGTTAAAGAACTGCTGTATGGATCGGATATTGATGGAGTCGCTCATCGGGCGGCTCCTTCAAACTGCTCGGGGATCAGCCGAGCCTTCATCAGCATGAAGACCAGTGAGGGGATCAGCGCCAGCTGGATCAGGATGCCGGGCCAGCTGGTTACAAAGTAGCCGGAAACCAGTGCGCTGAATACGATGGGCTTTCCGCCGGAGAACAGCACCAGAGCTTTTGCGATGCCGCCGACGATGCGTCCGGCCAGCATTGCGCCAACCAGAGCGGTGTAGAGATTGGCGTATACGGACTTGAATTGAACGGTGCGCACCAGAAGTCCGCCCACCAGTCCGTAAAGGCACAGCTCAGGCACCATGGACATCAGCACGGGTGCCGGCGGCATACCGGTGAGCAGGGACGACAGGATCGGGCCGAGGATGCCGCAGAGCGCACCATAGAACCAGCCGCAGATCAGGCCGCACAGCAGAACGGGAATGTGCATCGGCAAAAAAATCGGCCCCAGTCCGACTCCGTGGAACACCATCGGGAGCACGACGCATAGGGCGATACAGATCGCACAGAGGCACATGGCTTTGACAGATTGTTTCTTGTTTAACATTTTTTACCCTCCTTTTTTCTACGGGACTCATGATATCGGAAATCGCGCCTGTCCACAAGCCCCCGTGGGGGATGCGGGTATTCCAATATTTTGTGAATATATACAGGGGAAAAGAAGGCTTTTTCTTTGCATAATGGACTTTTTGATGAAAAATAGCCAAAGAAAAATGATGAAATTACAGGGAAAATAGATATTTTATATAAGAAAATGGGTTGACAATCGCCCTGGGTTTGGTATACTTAAACCAAGTGTTTTGTATAAGACCCTGTGCAGGCAGAGCCTGCCGGAAGACAAAAGTGAATATTGCAAAGGGTGTCGGTGCGGTTTCTGCACCGAAAAAGGGAAATCGGTGCAAATCCGATACAGTCTCCTCTGCTGTGATGCGGACGAG
>JARHYV010000208.1 GCA_029258495.1 Faecousia sp.
CCCAAAGGCGGGAAAACTGTGTACCTGATGCTGAATAAGCCCAGAGGATATGTGACCACATTGTCGGATGAAAAGGGACGGAAAAATGTTTCTCAGCTGGTAGCGGACTGCGGCGTTCGGGTCTATCCTGTGGGCAGACTGGATATGGATTCAGAGGGCCTGCTGCTGTTCACCAATGACGGAGATTTCGCAAACAGGCTGATGCATCCAAAGCATGAGGTTCAGAAAACCTATCGCGTCTGGGTGAACGGCTTTGCTGCGGACAAGCTGGAGAGGCTGAAAGACCCCATTGAGCTGGACGGATATCGGATCCGTCCACCAAAGGTTCGCTTGTGCAAAGCGCAGGAAGATCGGGCAGTCATCGAGGTGACCATCCATGAGGGAAGGAACCGGCAGGTACGCAGAATGTGCCGCTGCGCAGGGATGGATGTATGCAAGCTGCTCCGGATCTCGGAAGGTAAGCTATCCCTTGGTGCGCTGAAGAGTGGGGCATGGAGGTATTTGACAGAACAGGAGATCCGGTTGCTGAGGGAGTGATTTGCAACTTCTGATATTTAGACTTGCAAAAAGAATGATAATCTGCTAATATGGAAACGATTATTTTTAGAATATCTGATTGAATATTAGGAGGCTATCATGAGCAGCGATATTTTGACAAAATTGCAGGAAGAGGCGCATACCTTTTCTAAAGGACAGCGTCTGATTGCGAAATACATATCGGAATGTTACGACAAGGCTGCTTTTATGACGGCCAGTAAATTGGGCAAAAAGGTCGGTGTATCCGAATCAACGGTAGTCCGTTTTGCGGTAGAATTGGGCTATGATGGCTATCCGAGCATGTAGAAGGCCATTCAGGAAATGGTGTTGAACCGTCTGACTTCCGTTCAGAGAATAGAGGTCGCAAATGACCGTCTGGGCGGACAGGATATCGTGTCACTGGTTCTTCATTCCGATGCGGAAAAACTCCGTCAGACAGAAGATATGCTGGATCGTGCGCAGTTTCAGAAGGCGGTTCAGGCAATTCTGGATGCAGAGCGCGTGTATATATTGGGCGTTCGTTCCTCAGCGCCACTTGCGAATTTTCTGGGCTACTATTTGAATTATCTCTCCCCCAATGTCCATGTTGTCACGGCATCCGGAGAGGGCGAAATGTTCGAGCGTATTGTGGCGGTGAAACCGGAGGATTGTATTCTTGCAATCAGTTTTCCACGGTATTCCAGTGCAACTGTGAGCGCAGCGCGCTATTGCCGGGAGGCAGGCTCTACGGTGATCGGCTTGACAGACAGCGTACTGTCGCCTCTGGGGCAGAATGCTGATATCGTGCTGGAGGCAAAGAGTGACATGGTTTCTCTTGTAGACTCTCTGGTGGCGCCTATGAGCGTGATCAGTGCGCTTATCGTTGCCATTGCATCCAAGCGCGAGCAGCGTCTTGCAAGGATCCTGACAGCGCTGGAGCACATCTGGGACGAACACAATGTCTACGAGAAACAGGAGGGCGGCAATGAACATTGATGTCTGCGTCATAGGCGGCGGAGCTGCCGGTATGTTTGCGGCGCTCACTGCGGCACGCTCCGGATCCAGTGTGCTCCTTCTGGAGAAAAATGGTCGACTTGGGAAAAAACTGCTGATCACAGGTAAGGGCAGATGCAATGTGACCAACGACTGTGATGCGGAACAGGTTCTTCAAAATACCCCTCGCAATGGGAAATTCCTTTTCAGTGCATTGGCGGCTTTTCCGCCCAGCCGAACGATTTCTTTTTTTGAAGATGCAGGCTGTCCGTTGAAGACGGAACGGGGCAGCCGCGTTTTTCCACAGTCTGACCGATCTCAGACGGTACTGGATGCCCTTGAGCGGCAGCTCAGGGAAACAGGGGTCACCGTTCGTTCGGGCAGAGTGACGAATATTCTGGCAGATGATACCGGAGTTATCGGTGTCGAAACAGCTGAGGGACGATTTCTGTGCAGCAAGGTAATCCTCGCAACAGGCGGTGCATCTTATCCTGCAACCGGCTCCACCGGCGAAGGATATCGCCTTGCTCAGACTCTCGGTCATACGATCATACAGCCGCAGGGAAGTCTTGTGCCTCTGGAAACAGCAGGGGATGATTGCCAGAACATGCAGGGGTTGGCACTTCGCAATGTTGCAGTAAAATTGCTGAACCCCAAAGGCAAGGCGGTTTACAAGGATTTCGGAGAAATGCTGTTTACCCATTTTGGGGTATCCGGCCCGACCATCCTTTCGGCCAGTGCACATATCGGCAAAGGGGATGGATGGAAGATTGCCATTGATCTGAAACCTGCACTGGATGAGGGGAAACTGGACGAAAGGATCCTCCGGGATCTGGATCAGTATCAGAATCGCAGCATGGAAAATGCGCTGATCGATCTGCTGCCTCGTTCTATGATCCCGGTTATTTTGCGCAGGATCGGTGTGGATGGAACCACGCAGGCCAATTCCTTTACAAAGCAGAACCGCCGTGCTCTAGTGGAACAGCTGAAAAATTTTGTGATCGAGATCACAGGAAAACGGCCGGTTGCAGAGGCAATCATTACCTCCGGCGGTGTAAAGGTGTCGGAAATCGACCCCAAGACGATGGAGTCGAAGATCGTACCGGGATTGTATTTTGCCGGAGAAGTGATCGACTGTGATGCATACACAGGAGGTTTCAATCTTCAGATCGCGTGGTCAACAGGTTATGTGGCAGGTCGGGCAGCCGGACAGGCAGAGGCATAAACAACAGATTTGGCACATGCGACAGAATCCACCCATTGACAAATCCTGCGGAATGAAGTAAAATGATGCAGACTACGATAGAGCGTGGTTCTACATATTTGGAGGTTTATAGAAATGTATGACAAGCTAGTTAACAATGCTGCAACCCAGCTGGAACTGGATGCGGCAGAGATTACTCCTGATGCTACCTTCGAGACTCTGGGTATTGACTCTCTGGACATCGTTGAGATGATCATGGATCTGGAAAACGAACTGGGTGTAGAGCTTGCTGTTGAAGAGCAGAACATCAAGAATTTTGGTGAATTGGCTGCATTTATCGAATCCAAGCTGAACTAATTCACAATCGAATAACCTTGTTACAGCTGACCGGCTTTTAACAAGGTCGCACTAGTCGGGGAGTTAGCGGTGCTCTGTACCTGCAATCCGCTATAGCAGGGATGAATTCCCACACCCGGACTTGTTTGAGTA
>JARHYV010000267.1 GCA_029258495.1 Faecousia sp.
ACCGGTATGGTTCCCGTTTGCTTGCACTCACACCACCGGCAAGCGTTCGGAGAAGCAAAGAGGACACCGCCCAAATCGAAGAGGAATACCTTGCATCCATGGACAAAGAGCAGCAAATGCAGCTGAAGAACAATCCGGTTTTTGCACATGGAATTGCATGGAGAAAAGACCCCAATATAAAATGGTTTCTATACAGGCTGATGATTTTACCTGACCCCAAAAAGCGTGATCTTCTGCCTACCTTTCTGCCGGGGGATTTCGATATTCCGGTATGGTGTGCATGGTCTTGGAATTGCAGTTTGCCGACCTTTACGATTATACACCCCAATTCCGTGATCGTGTTGGAGGATTGCCAGCAAAGCACGGGGGTTGCATGGAACGACATCCCCTTGGATGAGGAGCGTGTCTATTCAGCAATACGCACTATGGACATCCCCGGAATGAAAGATATCTTTTCGATGTTCGCATTTCCCTCGGAAGGGAAAAATGAGGGGCTGCGGAGTCTGCTCCCCATCCGGGATCTCCGCAGCCTGAGCCGAGTCATGTCCCTGTCCCACGGAAGAGGGGTATGGATCGGCAGCCAAGAGGAGCTGCTCCAATCCGGCACCATCTGTCCGGAGCAGGCGATCTGCTGTCGGGAGGATGTCTACCGCTATCTCATCTCCCGTGGTGCAGGCGAGCAAGAGGCCGCAAGTCTGATGGAGTCTGTGCGCAGCGGCGATGTGAAACGCCGGGGATTTACCGATGAAGAAACCGCACTTTTGCAGCGCTGCATGGCCGAGGAATGGTTTCAGTCAGTCTGCCAAAAAACGGAGTACCTGTTCCCAGAGGCGCATTCGGTTGCGCCTACTCGGACTTTTGTTCGTCTTGTGTGGTATCTGCTGCATTTTCCGGAGCTGGTAAGACCGATCCTTTCAGAGGCCGTTGCCCGATTTGAACCACTTCCCTACAATACGGTCTAACACAAAACCCGACAACTGCGGCATTCCAACAGTTGTCGGGTTTATTATAATTTTCCGGTAAGATGACGGCTCGTCACTGCTTTGGCATGATAAAATACTTCATCGTGGGATAACTGATCACAACCTGCATCAGGATATTGATCACATTCGCCAAGGTGGGGACAATTCCCTGAGGAACTCCTATATTTACCAGCAGCATCTGGCTGTATGCAGGCAGCGCAGCAGAAAGAATGACCAATACGACCGCCAACAGGATGTATTTAGGCACGGCCTTGCTGAACGCCGCATTGGACTTGAATACCCAGTTTTTCTGCACGAAGAAGTTCACCGTCTGCGCCGCAGCGGAGGCCACCAGAAAGCTCAGAAATCCGCACAGCCCCAAGTCCGTTTCCACATTGGTATAGTTAAAGATAAAAAACTGAAACGGCTGATCCGCAAAATGAGTAAATACAAATCCCGTACACATCCACATCACCACAAAGTTTGTGATGGTTGCGCAGTTGGATAAAAGATTGAACAGAATGAATTCCCACAGATTGGGGTGGGTATCGATCCATTTTTTGATTGCTTTCATTGGTCATACTCCCTTGATCAAGTGTTACTTTTTCTGTTTCTTTTGAGCCTTGCGGGCATTGAGGAACCCTCTCCAAACTTCCTTGACACCTCGGCAGAAGTGTCCGTTCACAATCGTCAGAAGTCCTCGTGACATTTCCATTGTGACCCGTCCACCCATCATTTTAGCAATGCCGCGGAAGGGCATATTGTACACAAACAGGATGTTCAGATCCGGTTCTCCCTTGGCAATGCTCCGATCCTTCATGTAGGTGAGGATCCTCCGGACGAAACGCGCCAGTCCGCTTTTTGCGTAGTACATCTGGCAGATCGCATCGTTCATGCCAAGCAGCCCCGTATGATCCCAGCCGGGAGCCGGGATCGGACGCCCCAGAAGGAGCTCAAACTCATTGTCCCCGACATTCTCTACCCTGCCGCTGTAATAGTGGGACAGCTTTTCCGGGTCATAGGGACACGCTGCGCTGTCTCCTGCGATCTCCAGTGAACCGGTCAAGCGGATATCCGTTACGCTTGCTCCCACCATCAGACGGTATGTGCCGGACTCCGTCTGCCAACTGTTGGTCTGCACATTGAAATAGCGGAATGCCTTATCATCCAGTGCAATGGTCACTGTCTTGCTCTCTCCGGCTTTCAGGAACACCTTGGCAAAGCCCTTCAGTTCCTTGACCGGACGGAATGTCTTTGCGTCAGGCAGACCCACATACAGCTGGGCGATCTCCGCACCATCCACACTGCCGATATTGGTCAGAGTAAAACGCACCTGTTCTCGGCTCACCTGCAGATCACTGTACGAAAAAGTGGTATAGCTCAGTCCAAAGCCAAAGGGGAAACGAACCGGCACCTGCGCAGTATCATAATAGCGGTAGCCCACATACAGACCTTCCCGATATTCGCAGGTTCTTTCCTTCCCCGGATAGTACGCAGCGGATGGGTTCTGACTGCACTCCATTGGATAGCTTTCCGCAAGCTTGCCGCTGGGGTTCACCCTGCCGGAGATCACCTCCAGCGCGGCGCCTGCGCCCGCCTGACCGCCCAAATATCCATGAACCAAGGCTTTACACTCGTCCACCCAAGGCATCTCCACCGGGCTCCCAGCGGATAGCACCACCACCACATTGGGGTTCACCTTCGCCAGAGCGTTCAACAGCTCGATCTGGTTCCGGGGCAGGCGCATATGGCTGCGATCCAACCCTTCTGTTTCAAATATTTCCGGCAGACCCAGATACAAAAGCACCACATCCGCCTGTTTTGCCAGATCCTCCGCCTGCTGTTTCAGGTGCTCGTTCGGTCGGTCACTTCGCTGATATCCCTGTGCATATCCTGCAAACCGCCAAGGCATCTCCTTGATTTTTTCCAATGCCGTGTCCAACTTGGTGGGGTTCACCAAACTGGAGCCTGCCCCCTGATAACGAGGTGTTTTGGCAAAATCACCCACCAATGCCACCTTGGTATCCGGTTTTAGAGGAAGAATGTTATCCTGATTTTTCAGCAGGACTACCGTTTCCAGAGCCGCCTGATGCACCATTTCATGATGCTGCTCTACCGTGAAGTCCTTTTTGCCGGTGCTGCCATCCTTCGTGGCAAATACCAGCTGCAGCAGCTCATCCACGCGCTGATCCACGATCTCCTCTGAGATCCGCCCATCCTTCACTGCCTGCACCAGCTCACGGGCACTGTCGCCGCCGGTGCCGGGCATCTCCAGATGACTTCCGGTACGGACACCCTCCACATGGTCGTTGGATCCGCCCCAGTCGGTGACCACTGCACCATCATATCCCCATTCATCCACCAGAATATCCCGCAGAAGGTGGGCATTTTCATTGGCATAAGTCCCATTCACCATGTTGTAGCTGCTCATGATGGTTTTGGGCTTGCCTTCCTTTACGGCAATTTCAAACCCAGTCAGATAGATTTCCCGCAGGGTACGCTCATCCAATACGCTGTCGCTTGCCATGCGGCGCAGCTCCTGACTGTTCACCGCAAAATGCTTGGGACAAGCAGAGATCCCATTGCTCTGGATGCCTCGAACCATAGCAGCCGCCATTTTTCCGGAAAGATAAGGATCCTCTGAGAAGTATTCAAAGTTCCGTCCGCACAAGGGACTGCGCTTGATATTCAAGCCCGGGCCAAGCAGCACATTGACCCCCTGACTGGCTGCCTCCTGTCCCACCAAGCATCCCATGCGCTCCACCAGTTCCGGGTTCCAGCTGTTGGCCATAGTCGCTGCTGTGGGCAGGCAGGTCGCAGGCATACTGGCATTCAATCCAAGGTGATCACCGGTACCCAGCTGTTTGCGGACACCGGTAGGCCCATCAGACAAAAAAATGGCCGGGATCCCAAGCCGATCCACCGGATGGGTACTCCAGATGTCCCGACCGGAAAGCATGCCGCATTTCTCCTCTAAAGTCATCTGACGGATCAATTCTTGATATTTCATGGCTGTAATACTCCTTTTGCAATGGGGATCAATGGTTATTTTTCTTCATCGGCCGGTTTTCTCGGTGCAAACGGTCTTACCCTCTGTATCGAGAAAGCCGGCCCAAGAACCGGGGGTCTTACAAATGATTTGTAAGACCCCCGCGAAACAGGCTTGCTGTGTCTTTTTCGGGTCGTTACGAAAAAGCAGTCAGATCAGCCTTCGGTTTTGGGCTGTTCGTCAAACAATTCCTTGTTGTGACGGTATTTCTTTACGCTGCGTACCTCCAGTGCCACAAAGCCGGCCAACAGCACGACATCAATGGCGATGGCAGCGATCTGCCAAGCAGGCATACCCTGATTCAAGACATCTTCGGCATATGCACTGCTGTTTACCACGGTGTACATGATATTCTTACTTGCGTTGCGGAGTGTCCGGACGGAGGAAGGTGCCTTCAGATCCTGCATCCGGTTCAGACCGGAGTCGTAAGTGGTCAGCAATGCATCGACACCGTTGTTGAATGCCAGATCCGCATTCATAAAGCCCCAGCCGGAATTTGCAAAGTTATCGGTGAGAACAAAGCCCTTAAAGCCCCATTCATCCCGCAGAACATTCTTCAGCAGTTCACTGCAGCCGCCGGCCCAACGGTTGCCCAGGAAACTCCATGCCTCCATCACAGCGTTGGCACCGCCCTGCTTTACTGCCATTTCAAAAGGCTTGAAGTAGATCTCACGCATGGACTGCTCGTTAGACCAGATGGAAACCATCATTGCATTCGAGTCGTACATGGCAAAGTGCTTGATGTATGCATACACACCATGGCTCTTAGCACCGGCCACTGCGCTGCTTGCGATCTTGCCGGCCAGAACACCGTCTTCGGAGTAGTACTCAAAGTTACGGCCGCCGAAGGGGGTACGATGGGTGTTCATAGCAGGTGCATACCAGCCATTCACATTCATCTCGTTTGCCATCTTGCCGATATTCTCGCCAAACTCATAAGCCAGATCCTCGTTCCATGTGCAGGCGATCATGACTGCAACCGGGAAACCGATGGAGCCGGTCTTGGTGAAGTTGTTATTGATGGATGCAGGGCCGTCACAATCGATGGTAGCGACCTTGCCGACGGATGCCACTTCACCGGTCTGGAAACCAGCCAAGCCGCACAGATTGCTCATCTCCTCCACGGTCAGCTGATCCAGAAGAGTTTCCCACATGGGATCATCATATTCCTTGCCCCGCAGATCCAGAAGTTTCAGACCGTTCTTAGCTCCGGTGGTGGGCATCTCTACCGAGTTGTCCACATAGGTGGTATAATCAAAGGTATCGTTATTGAAGTAGCCTTCTGCATATGCACTGGACAACTCCAGAGTTGCGGGTGTTGCGGTCACCTTGGCGTAGTTTGCAAAGCCGTTCGCACGAGAGAGATACTCGATCTCGCCTGCCGCAAAGTCGAACAGGTTAGTCGCAGGAGTCAGGTCGCCGGAATGGCCTTCCTGATTATACAGCTTGGTCTGCATGACCGTATAGGTCTTTGCATCGATGACATTGTGGGAGTCCTTGTTGATGCTGATCACATAATCGCCCTGCTCAAGCACATAGCACTTGTTCACCAGCATGTCATAGGAGGCCAGCTCATCCACAGGGAAGGAAATGCTGATGGTCTGGGACTGACCGGGCTCAATCAGGTCGGTCTTATCCATAGCTACCAGATTTGCAGCTGCCTTTTCAATGCCGCCGTTGGTATAGGGAGGGTTAAAGTAGACCTCTACCACATCCTTGCCTGCGACGCTGCCGGTGTTGGTCACGGTGACATCAAAGTTGATGTTGCCGTCCTTCTCTGTGATCTGCCCCATCTTCTGTTCAAATGTCGTGTAGCTCAGACCGTAGCCGAAGGGATACTGCACGGTGGCATTATAATCCAAAAAGCCTTCTGCTGCGGCAGTTTCATACCACTTATAGCCCACATAGATGCCTTCCACATAGTTGGTGAACTTGGGCTTGACCTCGAAGGAGAACTTCGGGCCCATCGCAACGGTAACTGCCTTGTCCGCCATATTGGTGTATTCCAGCTGATCGGAGTTATTCCACCAAGGAGTGTTTGTCAGGTCGTACACAAAGGTATCAGAGGTACGGCCAGAGGGATTTACCTCACCGGTAAGGATCTTACCCAGCGCATTAAAGCCCACATTGCCGGTGCCGGGGCACCACAGCACGCTCTTGATCTGAGGATACTCTTCTACAAAGCCCATCTCAAAGGAATGCGCACTGTTGTATACAATCAGAACATTGTCGAAGTTCTTGCAGACCAGATCCAGCATGTTCCGCTCTGTCTGGGACAGCTCCAGATAGTGATGTCCCTCGGGGAAATCGTTATATTCCTCGCTGTTGCTGTCATAGGAAACCTTGCTCAGATCCTTGGGCATATCCTTGTAGCCCTCACCGCCGATCCGGGAGATGACGACCACAGCTACATCAGAGAAGTTCTTTGCATTCTGCACCATCTCGTCAGTGTACAGATCCACCCCAGGCTCGGGCAGAGTCCATGCCTGCTTGCTCTCAGACATCTTCGGACGGTTGGAAGTATAGTTGGTGTAAAAATCATGCAGCTCGGTATTCAGCTCAAAGCCTGCATTCTGCAAGCCCTGCTCCAAGCTCACGATCGGCCACAGGTCGTTGATGGAGCCGGAGCCTGCACCGCCGTACACCGGGTTGACAGAGGCCCAGCCGAACAGGTTCAGCTTTCTCTGCTCCTTCAGGGGCAGCATACCCTCGTTCTTCATCAGGACTACGCCTTCACCGGCAATATTCTCTGCCACGACAGATGCATCCGCCGCAGTTTCTTCCGAAACGGTGCCGTTTCCGGTTGCCAGACCGATCAGGGTAGACATCGGCCCGAACACGATCAGGTTCAGCACGATGACCAGTACCAATCCGCCTGCCAACAGGCTCTGTCCACGGATCAGCTTTTTCTTGTGAACCGCCATCTTCCGGCAGGCCACACAGGCTACGATCACCGCAAGAATTGCGCAGCCCAACACGATCAGGTAAGGTTTACACGCATTTAGAACGCCGATTACGTCATTGATATTGATTTCAAGCATTCTATTTCCTCCTTTTCAAAATTCCTCTTCGCGGGCAACCAACTGCTTTCAAACGCCTTCTGTATCATGGGTTTGTGCAGCTGCCTGTTGCATGCACAATCTGATCCATTCATTTCTGCGTTTTCGACACACTTGCTTGCTTTCTGAGGCGATTATATCACAAAAAATTCACATTTTCCCTTTTCTTCACAAATTGCAGGTTTTCTGCACAAACTGAAAATGCAATCATCTATTTTGAACAATCCATTTCCATGTTTTTTGGGCAACTTAAACAAGCAACAAATTTACGATCGCGACTTCCTTTGATCATACTACATAATAAAGGGTTTCCCTTGACAAATGAAGGTTCGGTACACTATATTATTTAGATACACAGATATCAGAAAGCGAAGGGAGATGAGGATCTATGATTCGGATTGCCATTGTGGAGGACGAGGCAGACTATCGCCGTCAGCTGCAGCAGTTTGTAGAGCAGTACAGCAGCGAAAGCGGACAGAAATTTGAGATTTCCCTATTTTCAGACGGGATCGACATTGTTGAAGGCTATCATGTACAGTATGATATCATCCTGCTGGATGTGGAGATGAAATACATGGATGGTATGACTGCAGCCCAGGAGATCCGAAAAGTTGATCCGGAGGTCGTGATCATCTTCATTACCAATATGGCACAGTATGCGATCCGTGGATATTCCGTGGACGCACTGGATTATGTCCTCAAGCCGGTGAGCTACTTCGCCTTCTCTCAGCGGTTGAACCGAGCCATTGCACGGATGAACAAGCGCACTCGGCAATACATGACCATTGCCATTCGCGGCGGCGCACAAAAGGTCCCGGTGGATGATATCTATTATATCGAAAGTCAGGGACACACTCTGATATTTTTCACAAAGGACGGTCAGCACAATACCTCCGGCACCATGAAAGAAATGGAAGAAAAACTAACGGGGTTGGATTTCTGCCGATGCAACAAGGGCTATCTTGTGAATTTGGCACATGTGGATGGGGTGCAAAATGGATGCGCTTTGGTGGGCGACCACGCATTGCCCATCAGTCGCGGCAAAAAGAACGAATTTATGGAGGCACTTACCGATTATCTGGGCGAGGTGAGCAAATGAGCGATATACTTTTTCCGGATATCCCTCGGCTCTATACCGC
>JARHYV010000292.1 GCA_029258495.1 Faecousia sp.
CCCTCTGCCTGCAGGATCGCCTGACGGCGGTCACGCTCGGCCTTCATCTGCTTTTCCATGGAATTCTGGATATCCTGAGGAGGCAGAATGTTCTTCAGCTCGACACGGTTGACCTTGATGCCCCAAGGATCGGTTGCCACATCCAGAATGGAGCGCATCTTGGTGTTGATAACATCACGGGAAGTCAGAGTCTGATCCAGCTCCAGATCGCCGATGATGTTACGCAGGGTGGTTGCAGTCAGCGTTTCCATTGCCATCATGGGCTGCTCCACACCGTAAGCATACAGCTTGGGATCCGTGATCTGGAAATAGACCACCGTATCGATCTGCATGGTAACATTATCCTTGGTGATAACGGGCTGAGGGGGATAATCAAGAACCTGCTCCTTCAGGCTCACACGCTTGGCGACCCGATCGAGGAACGGAACCTTGATATGAAGACCGACGCCCCATACCGCGCTGAACGCACCCAGACGCTCAATAACATATGCCCGCGACTGCTGCACGACGATGATGTTGGACACGATGATAACCACCACGATCACAGCAAGCGCAACCCAGAAAATCCACATAATTACTACCTCCTGATTGTTATTTTACAGCAGAATCCTCTGCAAGAGATACAAAAAGCTTGACACCTTCCACCCGATCCACCCGGATCTGGGCACCCTCGGGCAAGGGCTCACCGGTACTGGAGCGTGCGCTCCAATCCATGCCGCCGATGGTCACACGACCCAGTGCCGCCACATTGTTCACGGGGATCGTCACGACACCCGTGGAGCCGATCACACTGTCCACATTGGTGTGGATCAGACGGGGATTGATGTACTTGCGGACAAGGCTCCTCAGGCTTGCCAGCAGAATGATCGAGATCGACAGAAACAGAATTACCTGCAGCATCAGGTTTCCGCCCACCAAGGACACCACCAGAGCCGCCAATGCACCCAGCGCAAACCAGATCGACACCAGTGAAACGGTAACGCCCTCTGCGATCATGAAAACGACCATTGCGATCAACCAGAAAATTGCTTCCCAATTCATTCCGATCCCTCCTTATTCCCGGAAACGAATTTCCTTTTCTTGTGACACTACTTTAGCAGATTTTCAAAGTTTCGTCAATTCTTTTATATGCCCCAAAATCGGATATTTTTTCATAATCAGCCCATATTTTCCGGGAGATCACAGGGCTTTGGGTTTATATTATGCAGCTTTGCCCCGTTAGATGCGGATCAGACGATTTCAGAAATCTTAAGAGCCGGCTCAGCTGCTGTTTCCATGGAAAATGCCCATTGTACCGAGGATCCTCCGGTATTTTCCGTTGGAAAAGTAGAATTTTCCATTGTCTGCACAATCAAGCGTTGTAAAATGCACTTGATTGCGTTATAATATTTGGTAAATTGACAAAATAGCCTTTTTTCGGGCTTGGAGGTTATATGAATCAACTACAATTTGCAGTCCCGTGTCTGTTTGGTCTTGAGGGACTTGCCGGCGACGAGCTGCGCCGGATGGATCTTGAAAATGTTCAGGTGGAGAACGGCCGTGTGCTGTTCTCCGGCGATGCGCGCGCCCTTGCCAAAGCCAATGTGAACCTGCGCACCGGCGAGCGTGTGCTGCTGGTGCTGTCCACCTTCCCTGCCACCACCTTTGAGCAGCTGTTTCAGGGTGTGCTGAACACCCCTCTGGAGCAGTTCATCCCCAAAGACGGCGCCTTCCCGGTAAAGGGTCACTGCCTGAACAGTCAGCTGATGAGCGTGCCGGACTGTCAGGCCATCATCAAAAAGGCCGCTTCCCGCCGGCTGGGCGAGAAATACGGCATTTCCTGGCTGCCGGAGGACGGCATCAAGTATCAGCTGCAATTTTCCATCATGCACGATCAGGTCACTCTGTATCTGGATACCTCCGGTGTGGGTCTGCACAAGCGGGGCTACCGTGCCGTGGGCAACGATGCCCCTCTGCGTGAAACCCTGGCCGCTGCCATGATCCAGCTCACCCGCTATCGGGGACGGGACTTCATCTGGGATCCCTTCTGCGGCTCCGGCACCATCCCCATCGAGGCTGCCCTCATCGCCATCAACCGCGCACCGGGCATGAACCGCAGCTTTGCCGCCGAAAAATTCGCATGGATGGATGCCGCTGTCTGGCGGGATGTGCGCAGCGAGGCTCTGGACAAGGAATTCCACGGCCAGTACCGCATCCTCGGCTCCGACAACGACCCGAAGTGCGTTTCCCTTGCCATGGCCAATGCGAAAAAGGCCGGCGTGGGCAAGCTGATCACCTTCAAGGACGGCGATGCCACCAAAATGAGCCTGCCCACCGATGCAGGCACCATCATCTGCAATCCCCCCTATGGCGAGCGCATGATGGAGCGCCAGAGCGCTCAGCGGCTGTATCAGGCACTTGGCCGCCATCTGAAATACGCAGACGGCTGGAAGAAGTTCATCATCACCTCCGAGCCGGAATTCGAGCATTATTTCGGCAAGCGTGCCGACAAAAAGCGCAAGCTCTACAACGGCATGATCAAGTGTGACTACTATATGTTCACCGGTGAAAAGCAGAACCGGAAAAAGCAGCCCCCCAAAAAATAATGCGATAAGAAATAAAGAAGGTACCAAGATTTTATGGAACATCTGTTCATTATCAATCCTGCTGCCGGAAAGTACGACCAAACCTCTGAATTCTCCCAGAAGATCCACCGGATCTGCACCAAACACGGTCTGGACTACCGCATCGAGATCTCCTCTTGTCCCGGGGACTGCACCCGCATTGCCCGAGAGGCTGCCCAGACCGGTCGGGAGCTGCATATCTATGCCTGCGGCGGCGACGGGACGCTGAACGAAGTGGTGTGCGGCTGTGCCGGTCATCTGAATGCCGCCGTGACCCATTTCCCCGGAGGCAGCGGCAACGATTTCATCAAGGTCTTCAGCGATACCGAGGCATTTCGGGATCTGGAGCGGCTCCTCGATTATGAGGAGCGCTTTATTGACCTCATCGACTGCAACGGTCACTGCGCCCTGAATGTGTGCAGCGTGGGTCTGGATGCAAGGATCGGCACCCAGATCGCCGACTATAAGCGGCTGCCCTTTGTCACCGGCCCGGGCTCTTACTTCCTGTCGGCACTGGTCAATGTGATCCGGGGCATATCGGAGCACTATGTGGTGGAGATCAACGGCGAGCGTATCGATGCCCGGCAGACCATGATCTGTGCGGCAAACGGACGCTGCTACGGCGGCTCGTTCTATGCAGTGCCGGATGCAGACCCCTGCGACGGACTTCTGGATGTGCTGCTGGTACATCAGGTTTCCAGACTTCAGGTGGCAAGGCTCATCAAGACCTATCAGAAGGGACTGTACAAGACCCTGCCCCATCTGGTGCGCCACATTCGGACGGATCATCTGCGCATCACCTGCCAGTCTGACACCGCCATCAATCTCGACGGAGAATTGCAGCATGCCAAGGTCGTGGATATCCGGCTGAAACAAAATCAGATCCGCTTTTTTTATCCCAAAGGTCTTACGATCTGAGCGTAAAACAAAAACGAGGAACGGTTCGTTCCTCGTTTTCTTTATTTTTCCGATTCCTCCACGGAAAGCATCATCTCATATTCTCTGCCGCTGCGGTAGATCACGGTATTGACCTTGTCCCCCACACTCAGACCATAGAGCAGCTCCTCCAGCTTGTTGGCACTGGTGATGCGGATGCCGTTGATGCTCAGCAGCAGATCACCCGGCTGTACGCCGGCCTCCTGAGCAGTGGAGCGATCCTTGACCTCCGTGATCAGCAGTCCCACCGGCAGGCGGTAGTAATACTGATAAAAGCTCGACAGCATCTGCCCTTTGATCCCGAAGGTGGGTCTGCCCGATACATAGCCGATGGAGATCAGCTGCTCCACCACAGGCTTGGCCGAGGTCATCGGAACGGAAAATCCCAGTCCCTTGACGCCGGAGGTGCTGGCATAATCCCCGATTTTCATAGTGTTAATTCCGATGACCTGACCATAACAATTAATCAGCGGGCCGCCGGAATTTCCCGGGTTCAGTGCCGCAGTGGTCTGGAGCATGGTCATGTTCTTGCCGCCGATCTTCAGATCCCGGTTGATGGCAGAGATGGTACCTTCTGTCATGGTGCCGCGCAGCTCTGCTCCCAGAGGATCTCCGATCGCTACCACCTCATCACCTACGCGAAGGCTGTCGGAGTCACCGAATTCCGCCGCAGTCAAACCGTCTGCCTCGATATACAGCACCGCAAGATCCGAGATCCCATCCGCACCAACCACCGTCGCTCCGAATGTCCTGCCGTCGGTCAGCAGCACCTCGATGGAGGATGCATTCTCCACCACATGGGCACTGGTGATGATATAGCCTTCACAACTCATCACAACACCGCTGCCGTTGGAGCTGGTATTGGGTGTTCTTGTGGTAATGGAAACCACACTGGGAAGGACTTTTTCATAAACCTGCTGCCATGAGAGCGCGCCCTCCTGCGCCATGTTCTCACTGCCCTGAGGCGACGACTTGAGCTGAAGGTCTGTGTGCGCATCTGCCGGACAGGTGGGCCCCATATTTTCCTGCGCATCTTCCGGCTGAGCCGGATCCGGCTGCTCCAGAACCTGAGGCAATGTCCCGTCTGCCGCCGAAAAGCTCATAGGCGAGCGCGGCTCAGCTGGGGCAGCAGGATGGAAAGGATGGATATCCAGAAGTCCCAGTGCCGTGATCAGACCGCTGCACAGGATCAGCAGCACCAGAACCACAGCCACCACCCCTGCATGATCCTTGGGCGGTGTGGTGCTGCCGGTACGGTAGTAGCCGCTGTCCTGCTCATGCTGACATTCACAGGCATTTTCAAATTCCGGCTCCCGAATATCCAGTTCATCCTTGTGTTTTTTTGCCATAGAACTATCCTCGTATTGCTAAGATCTTCCCCGATCAGTTGACCAGAGGCAGGGTAAATGTAAATTCTGTCTTTCCGTCCCGGCTGGTGACGCTGATATTTTCTCCGTGGCTGCAAACCAGTGTCTTGACGATATACAGTCCCAGACCCCAGCCCTCCCGGTTCTCTGAACGGGACTTGTCGATCTTGTGGAACCGATCGAATACCAGAGGCAGCTCCTCGGGCGGAATGGTCTTGCCCTCGTTGGAAACGGAGAAATAGATCTTGCTGCCGCCTTCCTGGATCCGCAGCCCCAGTCTGCCGCCCTCGGTGCAGAATTTCACACTGTTGTCCAGAAGATTGTAGATCACCTGGGTGATGGCGTCCATATCCGCCCGGGTGTAGACCGGATGCTCCGGGAAATCCACATCCACATCCAGATGTTTCTCGTTGATCTTCTGCTCGAAGGTGATGAGCACCTGACCGGCACATTCCTCCACATCGAAACGGGTCTTCTTCTCCTCGGGGATGCCGCCCATGTCCTGAAGCTTGGAGATATCCAGCATGCTCCGCACCAGACGGCTCAGCCGCTTGGTTTCGTCGGAAACGATCTGCATGTAGTATCGCTGCCGTTCCGGCGGGATCGTCCCATCCAGAATACCATCCACATAACCGCCGATGGTGGTCATGGGGGTCTTGAGCTCGTGGGAAACATTGGCGACGAATTCCTGACGCTGATACTCGCTCTTTTCAAGGGATGCCGCCATATTATTGAATGCCACTGCCAGCTCGTCCACCTCTTCGGCATTTTTGCCGCCGGTGGAAACTCTGGCTTTCAGATTTCCGTGCCCGAATTCCCGGGCCACATGTGCCATCTCCCGCAAGGGGCGGCACTGGCTGCGCACGGAGAGGCTCATGATGACCACTGCGATCAGCACCACCAGAAGGGACACTGCCACCTGGATCTCGATGATCCCGTCCAGAATACCGATGGTATCCTGAACCGGCACCGACACCATGACCAGACCGATCTTGGCACCGGTATTGCGGCTGATCACCGGTGTGGACACCACATAGCGGGACTCGTTATACAGCCCCCGGATCTTCCCGGAGTCAAAATCGATCCCCTGTTCAAAGACCCGCTCCAGATAATCCCGATTCACCGTCATCCCCAGATGCTCACAGCTCAGGTTCCGGTCGGAGCACAGCACCACCGTGCCGGAGGCATTGCAGATCACCGCATCGGCTCCGCTGATCATGGATGCTAGGGTCAGATTGGTACGCAGCACATCCCCATGGAGCTGCCCCACTGCATCATAGGCTGCTGCCAGCTCAGAGATCGCAGATGCATCGGTGGACAGCTGGGTGTAGGTATTGTTTTCCAGATACTGCTTTACCAGAAAGCGGAAGGCACTTCCCATCATCACCAGTGCAAGCAGCAACACCAGCATGGTTGCACCGAATTGGCGGCCGAAGGTGGTTTTCATGGATCACACCACCTCAAACTTGTACCCCACGCCCCAAACGGTCTTCAGCGACCACTGCTGAGATACCCCTTCCAGTTTTTCACGCAGCCGCTTTACATGGACATCCACCGTGCGGCTGTCGCCGAAATAATCAAAGCCCCAGACCTCGTCCAGCAGCTGATTGCGGGTGTAGACCCGATTGGGCGAGGATGCCAGATGGAACAAAAGCTCCATCTCCTTGGGGGGTGTGTCGATCTTTCTGCCGTCCACCGTCAGCTCAAAAGCATCCATGTCGATGACCAGCTTGTCAAAGACCAGACGGCGGGACTTTTTCTCGGTGGTGATGCCGCTGGCACGGCGCAGCACTGCCTCGATGCGGGCAAGGACTTCCTTCATCTCGAAGGGCTTGGTGATGTAGTCGTCGGCACCGGTCTTCAGCCCCGTCACCTTGTCGTCGGTCTCGCCCTTGGCGGTCAGCATGATCACCGGGGTCTGGGACTCCATGCGGATGTTCTTGCATACGCTCCAGCCGTCCATCACGGGCATCATCACATCCAGCAGCACAAGATCCGGCTTGATTGCCCGGAACTTGCTCAGACCGGCGCCGCCGTCGTGAGCCACCGTCACCGCATACCCCTCTTTTTCCAAATACATCTGCAGAAGCTCTGCAATATTCTTATCGTCCTCGACGATCAATACAGATACAGCCATGATTTGTTCCTCCAGTCATGATCAGATAGGTTTCCTTTTTACTCATTATAG
>JARHYV010000071.1 GCA_029258495.1 Faecousia sp.
ACCCGTACCGGCATGGATACCGAAATGGGCAAGATCGCCGGCGCACTGGCTGCAACCGCCGACGAGCAGACCCCCTTGCAGCGGAAACTGGACGAGCTGGGCAAGACCCTGTCCAAGCTGGTTCTAGGCATCTGTATCTTCATTTTCGGCTTTAACCTGTTCATGGCAGGCTCTTTTGAGCTGAATGTCATTCTGGAAACCTTCATGGTTGCCGTTTCTCTGGCAGTTGCTGCCATTCCCGAGGGTCTTGCCACCGTTGTCACCGTGGTGCTTTCCATCGGTGTCACCAACATGAGCAAGCGCAACGCCGTGATCCGTCGGCTCACCGCCGTGGAAACACTGGGCTGCACACAGGTCATCTGCTCCGATAAGACCGGCACCCTGACCCAGAACAAGATGACCGTGGTAGAGCATGTGGGTCAGACCCAGCTGCTTGCCACCGCCATGGCACTGTGTTCCGATGCCAAGCTCAACAGCGAAGGGCAGGCTGAGGGCGAGCCCACCGAGGCCGCTCTTGTGAACTTTGCAAACAAAGAGGGCCTGCCCAAGGACGATCTGGAGCAGGCACAGCCCCGTGTGGACGAGGCTCCCTTTGACTCCTCCCGTAAGATGATGTCCACCATCCACGATCTGGGCGGTACCTTCATCCAGTATACCAAGGGCGCCCCCGACGAAGTGCTGAAGCACTGCACCCATTACATGGAAAACGGCGAGGTCAAACCCATGACCGCCGAAAAACGCACCGAGATCCTCACCGCCAACAAGCAGATGGCTGACCGGGCACTGCGTGTTCTGGCCGCCGCCAAGCGGGATTGGTCTGCAAGACCTGCCGACAACACCCCCGAGGCTCTGGAGCAGGAGCTGATCTTCATCGGTCTGACCGGTATGATCGATCCGGTTCGCCCGGAGGTCAAGGCAGCCATTGAAGAGTGCTGCTCCGCCGGCATCCGTCCTGTGATGATCACCGGCGACCACAAGGACACCGCCGTAGCCATCGCCAAGGAGCTGGGCATCATCACCGATGCCTCTCAGGCAATCACCGGTGCCGAGCTGGACAACATCTCCGATGAAGAGATCTGTGAGGCAGTAAAGCGTTACTCCGTCTATGCCCGGGTTCAGCCTGAGCACAAGGTACGCATCGTCAACGCATGGAAGGCAAACGGCGCCATCACCGCCATGACCGGTGACGGTGTCAACGATGCGCCCTCCATTAAGTCTGCCGATATCGGCGTGGGCATGGGCATCACCGGCACCGATGTCACCAAGAATGTGGCCGACATGGTTCTGGCTGATGACAATTTTGCCACCATCGTCACCGCCGTGGGCGAAGGCCGCCGGATCTATGACAACATCCGCAAGGCGATCCAGTTCCTGCTGGCCTCCAACATGAGTGAGGTTCTGGGTGTCTTCTGCTCCACCCTCATGGGCTTTACCCTGCTCAATCCTGTGCATCTGCTGTTCATCAATCTGGTCACCGACTGTTTCCCGGCACTGGCTCTGGGTCTTGAGGAGGCAGAGCCCGACACCATGAACCATCCGCCGCGCAGCTCCAAAGAGGGCATTTTCTCCGGCGGTCTGGGCTTTGACATCGCCTATCAGGGCATTCTCGTTACCATCATCACCATCGCATCCTACATCATCGGCCACTGCTTTGAGGTTGGCTACTTCGAGATCCCCAAGGGCATCAGCAACGACGGCATGACCATGGCATTCCTGACCATGTCCATGTGCGAGATCTTCCACGCATTCAACATGCGCTCTCAGCGCAAATCCATCTTCTCCCTGACCACCCACAACAAGGTGCTGTGGGGTGCCATGATCGGATCCCTGCTGCTGACCACCGCCGTTCTGGAGGTTCCCTTCCTTGCCAATGCATTCGGCTTTACCCCCATCAGCTGGACAGAATACGGCATTGCAATGCTG
>JARHYV010000055.1 GCA_029258495.1 Faecousia sp.
CCTTTCCCTTGGCAAGGATCTGTGGGCTTATGGATTAAAGGATGAAAAAAGGCCTTTGGGGATCGAGTGGAGTGACAGAGAGTTTGAGTACGACGGAAATGTGCATGTGCCGAAGGCAAAGCTTTCCAATGTCAGCTATGGAGATCAGGTGACGGTGGAAGTAACGGGTGGGCAGAGCGATGCCGGCGAACACACTGCCACTGCGGTCATCACCGGAGCAGATGCAGAGCGTTATAAGCTTCCGGCAAATGCATCGACCACCTTCAGCATTGCTAAGGCTGCTGCAGATGTGACGGCTGAGGTAGACACCAAGCTCTATGAGAATAATGGTACCGTGACCCTTACAGCTACCGTCTTTGGAGTCAGCGGCAACAATGCAGCCATGCCGAACGGCTCAGTCCGATTTGTTGACTGTACCAATGGAGCTGAACGCACTCTGGGAACAGTCCCGCTGAACAATGGTACAGCAGTTTATGCTTGGACAGGGATGTCCGCCGGAAATTATGAGATCGCTGCGGTGTTTGAGGGGGACTCAAACTATAAGCAGACTCAGAGTCCCAGTGTTTTCGTCAGCCTGAGCCAGCGGCCTCAGGGGGAGCTTGTCATGGATCCAATCGGTGCAAAGACCTATGGTGACGGGCCTTTTGCCCTCTCCACCAACGATGGCTCCGGCAGTGATGTGGTAGTGTTTCAGAGCAATGCTCCTGATGTGATCGAGATTTCCGGCAATATGGCGACCATCAAGAAGGCGGGTACTGCTGTGATCACAGCCAAAAGGGTGGGGGCATCCGATCAGGATGCAAACAAGGCATCTGTCACGGTTCAGGTTGCAAAAAAAGATCTGACCCTGAGCGCGGACAGCCATAGCGGAATTGTTCAGGGCTCTGCAATGCCTGTGTTTACCTATACGGTTCAGGGTCTTGTTAATGGTGATATTGTGACAGGAGCACCTACAATTACTGCGCAGGTTTCTGACACCAATACAGCAGGGCGGTTTATTCTGGAAATCTCTGGGGGAACCATTCAAAATCAAGAGAGCTACCAGATCCAGTATGTAAACGGTACGCTTTCTATCGATCAGAAACCGGAAGAACCCGTAAAGCCTCCCGTTTTCAACGATGTTTTCCAAGATGACTTCTATTATGAGGCAGTTCAGTGGGCGGCACAAAAGGGGATCACCAAGGGAATTAATGAGTATGAATTTGCGCCGGATCGCACCTGTACCCGCGCGGAAACCGTTGCGATGCTGTGGAGAGCAGCCGGTCGTCCTGAAGTAACCTATGATCATGGGTTCACTGATGTCGCCCCCGATGCCTATTATGCAACGGCAGTTTCCTGGGCAAAGAAAATGGGCATTACAGCAGGTGTTGAAGAGCATGAGTTTGCGCCGGATCAGGTCTGCACCCGTGCGGAGATTGTAACGCTTTTGTGGAGATACCATGGTTCCCCGAATGTAATGCCTTCCACTTCTTTTGTAGATGTCGAGACTGACTCTTTCTACGCAAAGAGCGTCTATTGGGCAGAGGCCAATCGGATCACAGTCGGTACAGGTGACGGGGAATTCTCTCCTCATGGTGCCAACAGCAGAGCGGAAATGGTTACATTCCTGTATCGGGCAAGAGATATTTCCTGAGAATACCAATCTATTCCGTGTGATGTTCTGGCGACCAGACCTTACAGATATGAATAAGCGGAGGGAACCACGGCATGTGGTTCCCTCCGCTTTGATATTA
>JARHYV010000121.1 GCA_029258495.1 Faecousia sp.
GGATACTAGACATTTTGACGAATTCGGGTATAATGGTCTGGTAAGCACTGCTTGCGACTAATGATTGGAGGGTGTCTATGAAACTTGATACCAAACGCACATATCTGGTGGGCTTTGCATTTTTGTCCATCTGCGCCTTTTGGCAGATGTACGATAATCTGATTCCATTGATTCTGACCAATACTTTCCATGTTAATGAAGGGATCTCTGGTATGATCATGGCTGCCGATAATCTGTTGGCGCTTTTTTTACTGCCTTTGTTTGGTGGTATTTCCGATCGCTGCACCAGTAAAATGGGAAAGCGCAGACCATTTATTTTGTATGGAACGCTGTCAGCAGTGGTGCTTATGATGGGACTGCCCATGATTGCAGACAGTTACCATGCGGCCCCTTCACAGGCGAAGGTGATCGGGTTTGTCGTGCTGCTCGGAATGCTGCTGATCGCCATGGGCACCTACCGTTCACCGGCAGTTGCGCTGATGCCGGATGTTACACCAAAGCCTCTTCGCTCCAAGGGCAATGCCATCATCAATCTGATGGGTGCGGTTGGCGGTGTTTTGTATCTGTTGATCACCACATTCCTGTACACTACACATTCGGATCATTATGTGAGCTATCTGCCCCTTTTCGCCATTGTTGGCGGCATCATGCTGTTTTCTGTGTTCATTTTGATGGTGTTTGTCAACGAGCCGAAACTCGCTGCAAAGCAGAAGGAATATGAACTGGCCCATCCCGAGGATAACCTGATGGAGGTTACAGATCATGGGGAGCAGATGACCAAGCCGGTCAAGAAGAGTCTTGCATTTTTGCTGCTGTCTATTGCGCTGTGGTATATTGCGTACAACGGTATCACCACTTGGTTCACGGTGTACGCACAGCGGATGTGGCACATGAGCCTTGGTCAGGCGAATATGTGCCTGACGGTTGCCACTGTGGGAGCAATCGTCAGCTATATCCCTGTTGGCAATATTGCAAGCAAGCTCGGACGCAGAAAAACCATCCGTTGGGGTACGGTGCTGCTGTCAGTATGTTTTGCAGCGGGATTTGGGTTTACGCTGCTGTCTGATCATTTTTCACCGGCACTGTTTGTTGTGTTTTTGTTGGTGGGTCTTGCATGGGCAGCGATCAATGTCAACAGCCTGCCTATGGTGTTCGAGATGTGCAGCGTCTCTGATGTAGGAAAGTTTACAGGACTCTACTACACCTTCTCAATGTCTGCGCAGATCATGACCCCTATTGTTGCAGGATTCCTGCTGAAACATGTGGGCTATCAGACACTGTTCCCCTATGCGACGATTTTTGCTGCCTGCTCCTTCATTACAATGGGCTTTGTAAAGCATGGCGATCATAAAATCGAAGCGAAAAAAGGTCTGGAGGCCTTTGATATTGATGACTAAGAAGGTATAAGGAAAATGTTAAAGCTGTTTGTTGCTCTGGTCGTTGTATTGGTCGTGCTGGCGGCACTGTATGTGCTGTCGCTCAGAGGGCGCGTGGGACATCCCGGGCTTGAGGCGTTTCAGGGATGGAAGTTTGCGCATCGAGGGCTGCACCGAGAAGGCATCCCGGAGAATTCTCTGGCGGCATTTCGTGCGGCTGTCGATCATGGATACGGCGCGGAATTTGATGTGCATCTGTTGTCGGATGGCGGGTTGGGCATCATGCATGATTCCCAGATGCTGCGTACCACCGGTGTAGAAGGAAAGATCGAAGATCTGACAGTGGATCAGCTCAGCGATTATCATTTGCAGGGTACGCAGGAGGTTATTCCTACTTTCCAACAGGTGCTGCAAGTGTTTGACGGAAAAGCGCCATTGATCATCGAGCTGAAAACGGATAACAATGCTCCGGCGCTGTGTCAGGCTGTGTGCGATGTTCTGGATCAGTATCAGGGTACATATTGTCTAGAGTCCTTTGATCCCAGATGCGTGCTCTGGCTGAAAAAGCACCGCCCGGATCTGATCCGCGGTCAGCTGTCATATAACTATCTGAAGGATCCGAAAAATCCTCTGCCGAAAGGGTTGAAGTTCCTGCTGAGATTCAATATGGAGAATTTCCTGTCCCGTCCGGATTTTATTGCATATGAATTCTGCTCCCGTAAGATCCTGAGCAATACGCTTTGCAGAAAGCTGTGGAAACTTCAGGGTGTATCATGGACGCTGAAATCTCAGGAAGAGTTCGACACGGCGGTTGAGGAAGGCTGGCTGCCGATTTTTGAAGGATTTACTCCCTAACAGAATATTTTCCCCGGAGCGCATTGCGTTCCGGGGAATTTTTGTCGCATAAACGATGGGAAAATGCAAATACTGTGTACATCATGGCTCCGTGGCACCGGGAATGGAGCGCAGGGAGGTTTGCATTTTGGCAAAGAGAGAATATGAAAGCAGCCAGTCACGCCCGTTTGGTTTTCGGGATAAGCTTGGGTATCTGCTTGGCGATTTCGGCAACGATTTTACATTCATCCTATCATCCGGATTCCTGCTGAAATTCTACACGGATGTGATGGGTGTAGATGGCTTTGTTGTGGGGATCGTGATGATGATTGCCAGATTTGTGGATGCATTTACGGATGTGGCCATGGGCAGGCTCTGTGACCGGGGCAGCGTGACCTCGGCAGGGAAATTCAGACCGTGGATTCGCCGTATGTGCGGGCCAGTGGCGATCTCATCCTTTCTGATCTACCAAAGCGCATTCGCAGACAGAAGTATGACCTTCAAGGTGATCTGGCTGTTTGTCACTTATATTCTGTGGGGATCGATTTTTTATACATCCATCAATATCCCCTATGGCTCTATGGCATCGGCGATCTCGCCGGAGCCGGGAGATCGGCAGTCCCTATCCACCTACCGAAGTCTGGGAGGAACCCTGGCAGGCGTCGTGGTCGGCGCAGGGATCCCGATGATCGCCTATGACAGCGTCGGGGGCAGAGCGGTTCTGAATGGCCCTCGGTTTACGATGAT
>JARHYV010000214.1 GCA_029258495.1 Faecousia sp.
TGATTTAACACGATCAATATAATGCATAATATAACATATGCAGAATTAAAGATAAATATTCATTTCACAAATAGTTAACGAAACACAGCAATGTTTTTCTCACTTTCAAAAACTAGATTTGGCAACATAGAGGCCGGATACCAGAAGTGCACAGCTTTGGCATATACTGCGGTATCCGAAATTTCCACGTTTCATATCAAACAATTTTTACAGGAACGGAAATAAGAGGATCCCCAAAGATCGCATCTTTGGAGGCGGAATAAGAGGGATGTGATTTACATTGTGCATCAGGCAAAATACGAGAGCTCCCAGTGCTCCCACCGGCAATCTGGATCTAGATGGGTTCCAATCCTGCACCTACCCATAAAATAAAAACACCATCCAGAAATGAATGGTGTTTTTTAGATACATTGGCAAAAAAGAAAGACACGCTTTCAGCGTGTCTTTCTTTTGGAGGTACCGCCCAGATTTGAACTGGGGAATGAGAGTTTTGCAGACTCTTGCCTTACCACTTGGCCACGGTACCATATTGGAGCGGGTGACGAGGCTCGAACTCGCTACCTCCACCTTGGCAAGGTGGCGCTCTACCAGATGAGCTACACCCGCATCTTGGTGCCTCCGGTCGGAATCGAACCAACGACACGAGGATTTTCAGTCCTCTGCTCTACCGACTGAGCTACAGAGGCATGGTGTGCAGAGCTTACGCTCTGCACAGATGCATTAAATTGGCGACCCGGAACGGACTCGAACCGTCGACCTCCAGCGTGACAGGCTGGCGTGCTAACCGACTGCACCACCGGGCCAAAGTTGGTGGGAACAACAGGGCTCGAACCTGTGACCCCATGCTTGTAAGGCATGTGCTCTCCCAGCTGAGCTATGCTCCCAACTCGGTGTCGGAGAGGTGTTCACCTCAGCGACGTGGATTATTATACCTGTTATAGTGCATTTTGTCAAGCACTTTTTTCATCTTTTTTCAAAAAACCTTTTTAACAAAAAACAGGCTGCATATCCCGAGTTTTCCAATATAAATCACACTTTTTTCAAGAGTTCCGAAAAATCCTCCGGTGTGAATGTATAAACCGTATCACAAAACTGGCACTCCACCGGGAAGGGTTTTCCCTCCTCCATGATCTCCGTCAGTTCCTTTTTCCCAAGGCTGATCAATGCAGACTCCACTCTTTCCCTGGAGCAATAGCATTTGTATGCAACCTCTGTGGTTTCCATGAATACAACACCCAGATCACCGCATACCTGCCCAAGGATTTCTTCCGGAGTCAACCCCTGCTCCAGCATCGGCGTCACAGCACCTGCGCGGCGGATCCCTGCCTCCAGTTTGTCGATCACCTCATCCGGCGCGCCGGGCAGCAGCTGCAAAATATAGCCGCCTGCAACCTTGACACTCTGATCCCGATCCACCAGAACCCCAAGTGCACATGCTGTTGCCGTCTGTTCGCTCTGGGCAAAATATGCCGTTACATCGTCAGCGATCTCGCCGGAAACCAGCGCTACGGAACCCACATAGGGCTCCTTCATCTGCAAATCCCGGATCACAGTCAATGTGCCGTCTGTGCCGACCGTTGCACCAACATCCAGCTTGCCGGGACACTTCTCCACCAAGGGAACATTCGGCTGCGTAACATAGCCGCGAACATTTCCTTCTGCATCAGAAACGCACACGATCGTGCCAATGGGGCCGCCGCCCTTGATCTGCAGCGTCATAGAGCCGTTATCCACCTTCTGCATATTTCCCATCATAGAGGCAGCTGTCAGCGTGCGGCCAAAGGCTGCCGTAGCGTTAGCGGTCGTTCTATGGATCTCAGCGCCGCGTCTTACCATTTCGGTAGAACGAATGGCGGCGACCTTAACAAATCCGTCGATGCTCATTCCGCGTACAATATAATCATTCATTTGATTTTTCCCTTTCTTGCTTTGAAATAGACCCTCTGTTCCCCATCTCTTGGAGGAATTAAAACTCCATCCGCAAAAACCTCGATGGATGTAAAGCCTGCATTTTTGAGATAGGATGTCAGCTGTTGTACCGAATATGCATACTCCTGATGTTCTTCAAAGGAACGGATCCAGTTTTCTCCATGTCTTTGAAACAAATCCATGCCATAGGAGCATATATTGCTGTCAGCGTCAAATTCGCCTCTCCAAACACAGTAAACATCGTCATCCTCGTCCAGAAAAACCTGCCCGTCCATTGCACGGAGTTTCTCCGGAGTGTTCACATCGAATATAAAGACACCACCCGGGTTCAATGCCTTGTACACCCTTGTAACGGCCCTCTCACAGTCAGCAGGATCCAAAATATAGTCAAGGCTGTCCAAAAAGCACACAGCCAGATCGACACCTCGCAGCAATTTGAGCTCCTGAAGGCTCTGGTGGATAAATACCGGCTGATTTTCAAGATCCGCACACTTATCATAAGCCTGCATCAGCATATCCTCAGACAGGTCAAC
>JARHYV010000347.1 GCA_029258495.1 Faecousia sp.
ATTTTTATTCGCTGCGCGGAGCACTGTATTTTGCTGTATACCTGCCACAGGCAGGTATTATGATTTTTATTCGCTGCGCGGAGCACCACGATCCGCAAGCTGCGCCATCCCAGCCGCGCCAAGAAAATCAAAGATTTCTACTGCTGATTTTTCCCCCCGATACGCTCTGTATCGGGGGTTTTTTAAGAAAATTTAATTGGAAGATCCCTGTCCTTCGTGCTATCATACCCTATATCCAAACAGCGCAGTCATCAAAAGAAAGGAGTGTTGAAGATGTGGCTTGCATTTGGACTTGCCGCCATCGTATTCACCGGGATCCATCTGGTTCTCTTCTTCTCCAACAAACCCTGTAAGCTGTTCATGGCTCTGGGGCTTGCCTTCACCGCCCTGACGCTGTGTGCAGAGTATGCCCAGATCGCCTCTTGGGCAGCGACTCAGGACTGGTCTGCCATTGAAGATGTTGCCCCTACCATGAGCCGTGCCCTGTGGGTGCTCACCGGCGCATCCGTGGTGATGAACCTGACTCCCGTGATCGTGGATGCCTTCCGAAAAAAATAACACCGAAAAAAGCCCCATCGGCGGCAGATACGGTTCGACCGTACCGCTCCCGATGGGGCATTCTTTGTCGGAAAAATCAGTTCTGGACGATCTGCCGCTCCCGTTTCTTCAGCACGACCTCCAGCAGGAAGAACTGCACCACAAAGGTCAGTGTCCAAGAAACGATGTAAGACAGATACAGGCACTGGGGGGTATGGAACTGAGGCATCCGGAAAATGGTATAGACCCACACAATTCTCAGACCGCACACACCCAGAATGCTCACGATCATGGGGATGAAGGAGGTTCCCAGACCACGCAGCGCGCCGGTGGCAAGATCCATCAGACCGCACATGAAATAGGGCAGACAGATATAGGCAAGCCGGGTCACGCCGAAGGCGATGGCCTCCTGAGAGTCGGGGATGTAGAAATTCAGCAGGGCAGGGCCGGCAAAATAGACCAGCGGCCCCACGGTCAGACCAACCACGCACACGCACACGATGCAGGAGCGGAAGACCTTGCGGATCCGGTCAAACTGCATGGCACCTGCGTTCTGTCCCACATAGTTGACTGCCGTCTGGCTGAATGCATTCAGCGCCATATAGACAAATCCCTCGATATTGCCGGCAGCGCCGTTGCCTGCAACCAGTGTCGCGCTGCCAAATCCGTTGATAGAGGACTGGATGATCACATTGGAAATGGAGAACATGCTGCCCTGAACACCGGCAGGCAGACCGATCTGCACCATCTTCATCAGCTGCTGCTTGTGGATCTTCATTTTCTTGAACTCCAGATGGCAGGCATCAGTCCGGCGCATCAGCGCCCGCACCACCAGAAATGCAGACACCGCCTGAGCGATGATGGTCGCCAGAGCAACACCGGCAACATTCAGCTGGAAGATCCGCACGAAGATCAGGTTCAGGATCACATTGATGACACCTGCCGCGGTGAGGTAGATCAGTGGGCCCTTGGTATCGCCGGCAGCACGCAGGATCGAGGATGCGAAGTTATACAAAATGGTAAAGGTGATACCTGCAAAATAGATGGTCATATACAAAGAAGACAGCGGCAGCACGTCCTCCGGCGTATTCATCATCTCCAGAAGGGGCTTGGCAAACACCACGCCGATGGCTGTCAGGATCACACCGCTGATCAGCGCAACGGGAATGGCGGTATGGATGGTGCGATGGACTTCCTCGTCCTTCCGGCCGCCCAATGCATGGGCAACGCACACGCCTGCACCGATGGAAAGTCCCACAAACAGGTTGATGATCAGGTTGGTGATGGCGCCGGTGGCACTTACCGCGCCTACGCTGATGCTGCCGCAGTACTGACCCACCACCACAAGGTCGGCTGCATTGAACAGCAGCTGCAGCACACTCGATAGGATGATGGGGACGGTATATCGAATGATCCCCGAGTACAGCGGCCCCTGGAGCATATTCGTTTCTTTCTTGTTCATGAATTCATCTCCTATACAAAATACATTTCTCTTTAACGACGAACAATTATATCCAATTTTCCCAAAAGTGCAAGGGCTCCATGGGATAATTCCGCAACTTTGTGACTTTTCTATAATTTATTGTGATTTTTACAGCAAAAACCAACGAATTGCCCGACTGTCTTTGATCTTAGCAGCAGGCGGGAGGCTGTGTTTCTTTTTACACGGGTCGGATTGAAATCTGCACAGATCCGTGATATCCTGTAAAAACAGACAGACCCCGTGCCTGTCATGCCGAATGTATCCATGGGAGGGCTCCATATGCTGCTTATCATCCTGCTGTTCACAGGACTTCTGGGCTATGCCAGTTTCGTCATCCTCAGATCCCGCAGGTTCCGCCAAGTCCCCATTCCCTCTATCCTGATATTTTACATGTTCCTTTGCAGTGCGGCGATCCTGATCGCCTATTTCACGGCCTCCATGCTAGTATGCATGCGCCTGTTCCTGTGGATGATGGGCGGAATGCTGATCCTGCTTGGTGTCAACAGTCTGCATTCTTTTTCCAGATGCACCTGTAAGGTAGACGGGATCTACCGGGGCTACCGCTCCTACTACGGCAGCAACGGTGTTTCTTCCCAAAGCCCCGTATTCGAGTATTCCTACGGCGGCAAAGCCTACCACGAGCAGACCACCCAGACCGTATCCTTCCGGACGCTGACCAAGAAAATGTCCGAAGGCAGCGTGTATCCCATCTTCATCGACCCAAAGCACCCCAATGTGTTCCTGCTGCGCAGGCGTTTTCCTTTCGTTGACCTGTTTCTGGGTATTCTGGGGATCGCGGTCATTGCCGCAGCCCATATCGCCCTGTAAGCTCCGTACAGCCATTTGAGCCATCTGCCGCTGAAACATCAGGCGCCTGAGTGTCCCGAAATACCAAGATCCCCCAAGGGTATCACCCTTGGGGGATCGCTTTTTATGATAGGATGACGCTCACAGGGGCGCCTGCTTGATTTTTGCGTAGCGTCTGGGAAAACGGGCAGGTGTGGGAGCCACCTTGCGCAGGAGGATCACCATATGCTCCGTCCCGTCCATGGGGAATACCTCGGTCTTTTCCACCCGAAGACCCAGCTGCCGGATGGCATTTTTCGCCTCAGCCAGTTCCTCTTTACCGGCGGAGCCCTTCATGGCCAGCACCGCACCGCCCACCTTGACATAGGGCGCGGTAAGCTCCAGAAGGATATTCAGCCGAGCCACTGCACGGCTGGTGGCAAAATCGTACTGCTCCCGGCGGTCGGAGATTGCCTCCTCAGCCCGTGCCGTGATGCATCGGGCATCCACCCCCAGGGTCGGCAGGATCTGCTCCAGCCAATTCATCCGCTTGCCCAGAGAGTCCAGAAGGGTCAGCTCCATCTGCGGACAGGCGATCTTCAGAGGCACACCGGGAAATCCGGCGCCGCAGCCCACATCGATCAGCTTTTTCCCGGACAGATCCGCCGCCTTCAGCACCGTCAGGCAGTCCAGCAGGTGCAGCTTTGCCACCTGCTCCGGCTCCGTGATAGCGGTCAGGTTCATGACCTTGTTCTGCTCCACCACGGCGCAGCCGAATCTGCACAGGGTCTCGTCGGCACCCTCCGGCAGCTCCAGTCCCAGCTCCGGCAGTCCTGCACGGAGGGCAGACAGCATGGGTTCCATCATCCTTCAGCCTCCGTTTCCACAGGCTTTGCATTCACAATGCCGGAAAGATCCACCTGTGTTTCGTCATAGGGGTCAAATTTGACCTCCTCTTCCTCTACCTTCTGGTTGTTCTCCTGAATGAACCAGCTCACCAGCATGTCGCACACCGTTGCACGGGGCTGCTTTCTGCTGTTGTCACCGCTTACCTTCTGATAAGCCTCGTTTGCCTGATCGGCAAGCCGGACGGCGGTTTCGTTCTTGGTATCTCTGAAATACTGATCGTACTGGTTGATGTCCCAAGTCAGCTCCTTGACGCAGCCATCCTTGACCCTTTGCGCTGCCGCCGGATCGGTCTGAGCCAGAACATTGTAGCAGTACTGATATGCCATGAAATAGCCGGAATACTGGTATTCCACGCTGCTGTTTGCCTGACAGGCAAGGAATGCTGCAAAATTGGAGTCATCCTCCTGAGCGATGCTCATGCGGTGCGCCGTTTCCCGTGCCATGGTGAAGGGCAGGGAAATACCGGGGATATCCGGATCCACCGCCGACTCGCCGGTCAGGGGCACCGTGATGCCGGTGATGCCCATGGATGCATACATCTTGTTCATCCCAGTTTTTTCACCGGGGTGTAAGAGCCGCCGAAGATGGAGTAGTAACGCTCCAGAACCAAATTCTTGTAGCCCTGAGCGGTCTGCTCTGCCAGTACCTCAAATTCAGAGAACTTCGCAGCACCCTTTTCGTCCCGGGGCAGCTGCACCGCAAGGGCATTGGCTTTGTCCCGGTAGTAAACGGCGGCGGACTCCAGATTTTCAAGGCTGTAATCCGTCTGCTCGATGCGAAGATCCTCGGTAATGGGGTCTGTATAGTAATTCAGTCCATAGACGCAGGTATTCAGAAAAAATACAACGCTCACTGCCGCCAGAACCCATCCGAACCACTGCACCAGATTGCCCTTGCAGATCAGGTTCACCATCAGCGTGGAGATGACCAGAACCAAGAAGATCGCCGCAAGGGTCTGCCACACCAGAAAGTCCACACCCGATGTCCATTCGGTGAGCATACTCTGCAGGGTCTTAGTGACATATGGGTAGACCATATCCACCAGCAGCCGATATTTTTCACCGAACTGCATGAATGCCCAGGAAAATGCGGCAAAAATTGCAGCCGTCAAATAACCAATCCAGTATTTCAAAGGAAAAATCCCCCTTCCAAATCGTATAATCAGTGCGCATATTTTCCGGCACCGACAGAATTTTATAGATTTACCCATATAGTATAGCATAAAATCTTCCTGTTGTCTTCATAAATTTTGCTTAATTCTATATCGGAAGGACTTTGTTTTCTTTCGGTGCAGATCCCACAAAACCAGACGGTTTTTTGTTTATTTTTCACGAAATGTTTCGATATAATTGTACGGAGAAATGTGATTTTTATATAGACTTTCCACAGTGGATATGGTAATATCGTATCTGGTGAAGGTTGGATAAATATGTATCCCAACCTTCCCCGATGATTGTTGAAAAAGCGATTATCGCTTATCTATTTCTTTAGGAGGAATTACTATGGAAACCTATGGCATCGAAAAGTTTGGTATTCTCAACCCCACTGCTGTTTATCGCAATTTGGGCGTTGCTCAGCTGACCGAAGCAGCTCTCCGCCGCGGCGAAGGCAAGCTGTCCAACACCGGCGCTCTCGTGGTTACCACCGGCAAGTACACCGGCCGTTCTCCTGACGACAAGTTCATTGTCGATACGCCTGCGATCCACGACGACATCGCATGGGGTAAGGTCAACAGACCCATCACAAAAGAAAAGTATGAAGCGATCAAAGCAAAGGCCTGCGCCTATCTGCAGGGCCGCGAGATCTTTATTTTTGACGGTTTCGCAGGTGCGGACAAGAAATACACCCAGAAATTCCGCATCATCAACGAGATGGCATCCCAGAACCTGTTCATCCATCAGCTGCTGATCCGTCCCACCGAGCAGGAGCTGGCTGCCTACGGCGAGCCCGACTACACCATCATCGCCGCTCCCGGCTTTAAGTGCGATCCCGTTCTCGACGGTGTCCACTCCGAGGCCGCCATCATCATCGACTATGAGGCACACGAGATCCTGATCGTCGGCTCTCAGTACTCCGGCGAGATCAAGAAGTCCGTCTTCTCCACCATGAACTATGTGCTGACCAAGATGAATGTGCTGCCCATGCACTGCTCTGCAAACATGGATCCCCAGACCCACGAAACCGCTGTGTTCTTCGGTCTGTCCGGCACCGGCAAGACCACCCTGTCTGCCGACGCATCCCGCAAGCTCATCGGCGACGACGAGCACGGCTGGTCGCCTGACGGCGTGTTCAACATCGAGGGCGGCTGCTATGCAAAGTGCATCGGTCTGAAGGAGGAGAACGAGCCCGAGATCTTCCATGCCATCCGGTTCGGCTCTCTGGTCGAGAATGTCATCATGGACGAGCAGACCCGTGAATTCGACTTTGACTCCGATGCCCTCACCGAGAACACCCGTGTGGGCTATCCCGTGGAATATATCTCCAACTCCGCCATCCCCGGTCAGGGCGGCATCCCCAAGGTGGTCATCTTCCTGACGGCCGATGCCTTCGGTGTCCTGCCTCCCATCAGCCGACTGAGCCGTGACGCTGCCATGTACCACTTCGTCACCGGTTTCACCTCCAAGCTGGCCGGCACCGAGCGGGGTGTCACCGAGCCCACGCCCACTTTCTCCACTCTGTTCGGTGAGCCCTTCATGCCCATGGATCCCTCCGTCTATGCCGAGATGCTGGGCGAGAAACTGGATGCTTACGGCACCAAGGTCTATCTGGTCAACACCGGCTGGGCAGGCGGCTCCGCTGCCATGGGCGCAAAGCGCATGAAACTGGCTTACACCCGTGCAATGGTCTCCGCCGCACTCAACGGCGCATTCGACAATGTGGAATTCAAGCACCACGATGTCTTCAATGTGGATTATCCCACCTCCTGCCCCAATGTTCCCGACGAGATGCTGGATGCACGGGGTCTGTGGGAGGACAAGGCCGCATATGACGAGATGGCCAACAAGCTGGCCGGCATGTTCGAGGCAAACTTCACCAAGAAGTATCCCCACATGCCCGAGAACATCGTCAAGGCCGGCCCCAAGGCAAAATAATTGACACGCTAAATCCTGCCGGGGGCAAATTCTGCCCCCGGCAATGATAAAATTTCCCGATGATCTTCCCGTTTCGGCCGACGGATGCAGCCGAACCCCCGGATCATCCTGTTTGGAAATTACCCCTTGATTGATTTATGGAGGTTGAATGAACAATGGCAAGAAAAGTTCAGTTTGTAGAGACTGTGCTGCGTGACGCAAACCAGTCGCTCATTGCGACCCGTCTGCCCTATGACAAATTTGAGCCCATGCTGTCCACCATCGACAAGGCCGGCTACTATGCCGCCGAATGCTGGGGCGGTGCGACATTCGATGTATGCCTGCGCTACCTGCACGAGGATCCATGGGAGCGTCTTCGCAAGATCCGCGAGAAAATGCCCAACACCAAGCTGCAGATGCTGCTGCGCGGTCAGAATGTTCTGGGCTACTCCCACTATCCCGATGATTTCGTAAAATTGTTCGTTTCCAAGGCGGTGGAAAACGGCATCGATGTGATCCGTGTGTTCGACGCCCTGAACGATGTGAATAATCTGAAGGTCGCCATGGAGGCCACCACCAAGGCCGGCGCCATTGCCTCCGGCACCATCTCCTATACCACTTCTCCCGTCCATACCCACGCAAAATATGTGGAAATGGTCAAGGAATTGAAACAAATGGGTGCATCCACCATCTGCATCAAGGATATGGCAGGCATCATGGGCCCCAAGGAGGCCTATGATCTGGTTTCCGCCATCAAGGATGCGGTGGATCTGCCCATCGACCTGCACACCCACTGCACCACGGGTCTTGCATTCATGACCTATCTCAAGGCAGTGGAGGCAGGCGTGGATATCATCGATACCGCCATCTCTCCCTTCTCCGGCGGCACCTCACAGCCTGCCACCGAGACCATGGCCTATGCCCTGCGTCAGCTGGGGTACGAGGTGGATCTGGACGACACCTGCACCAAGAAGATGGCGGATTACTTCAAGGGTGTCCGGGACGAATTCATCGCCGACGGTACTATGATGCCCAAATCCATGGCCACCGATACCCAATGCCTGACCTATCAGGTTCCCGGCGGCATGCTGAGCAACCTGCTGAGCCAGCTGAAACAGATGAACGCTCTGGATCGGTTCGACGAGGCCCTTCTGGAAACACCAAAAGTCCGCAAGGATATGGGCTATCCCCCTCTGGTCACGCCCACCTCTCAGATGGTCGGCGTGCAGGCCGTGCGCAATGTTCTGGACGGACAGCGGTACAAGACCGTTTCCAAAGAGATCAAGGCATACTGCCGGGGTGAATACGGCCGTACCCCTGCGCCCATTGATCCGGAGATCCAAAAGCACATCCTCGGGGACGAAAAGCCCCTTACCGGTCGCTTTGCCGACACACTGGCTCCCATCGTGGACGAAACCCGCAAGAAACTGGAGGGGATCGCCAAGAGCGATGAGGATGTCCTGAGCTACATCGCATTCCCCAATCTTGCCGAGAAATTCTTTGACGAGCGCAAGGCAAAGGAAGAAAATGTGGCGACCTATACCATCACCGAGGCATAAGGAGGCGCAACCATGTTCTTAGCCAATACCCTGCCCGATCATCTGGGCATTGCCGATGCCGCTGTCATCGCTTTGCTGGGTTATGCCGTGGTGTTCTTCGGTCTGATCCTTCTGATGATCGTCATTACCATTCTGGGCAAAGCATTCAGTGCCAAGAGCCGGAAAGCTGCTGTCGCATCTGCCGATGCCGTGGCTGCTCCTGCCGCACCCGCTGTCCCGGAAGCACCGAAACCCGTGGCTCCCGGTTCCGCCGGAGAGCTGAAGCTCCACGATGTGGAGCCCAAGACCGCAGCTATGCTGATGGCCATCGTGGCCGACAAGATGGGCAAGCCCCTGAATGAGCTGCGTTTCATTTCCATCAAGGAGGTCAAGTAATCATGGTATATAAAGTTACGCTGAAGGGTCGTACTTACGAAGTCGAGGTAGAGGCCGGCAAGGCCATGCTGCTGGACGAATACGAGGCCATCGCACCCTCTGCTCCGGCACCTGCCGCTGCACCTGCCCCTGCTGCCGCTCCGGCAGCGGCTCCCGCTGCAGCCGCCGCTCCCGTGATCACCGGCGCAGGCGAGACCGTCAATGCCCCCATGCCCGGCAACATCCTGAAGGTCAATGTCACCGCCGGACAGACCGTCACCGAGGGTCAGGTTCTGGTGGTTCTGGAGGCAATGAAGATGGAGAACGAGATCATGGCTCCCAAGGCCGGCACCGTTACCCAGGTTCTGGTTTCCAAGGGCTCCAATGTGGATACCGACGCTCCTCTGGTCGTCCTCGCATAAGGAGGGCTTCCGATGAGTGTTAATGTTGGTGATATTCTGCTGGATCTGTGGAACCAATCCGGTTTTGCAGCTCTTTCCTCCGGCTTTACCGCCGGTGGCTGGCAGAATCTGGTCATGATCATCATTGCCTGCATTCTGCTGTATCTGGGCATCGTGAAGAAATTTGAACCCCTGCTGCTGGTGGGCATCGCCTTCGGCTGTCTGCTGACCAACCTGCCCATGGCAGGGCTCTACCATCAGGAGCTGTGGGATGCATTCATGGATCCGAACAATGCCGCGGCTTATCACAGCTACGGTCAGATCCTGAAAAGCGGCGGTCTTTTGGACATCTTCTATATCGGTGTCAAGACCAGTCTGTATCCCTGTCTGATCTTCATGGGCGTCGGCGCCATGACCGATTTCGGCCCGCTGCTGTCCAATCCCAAGAGCCTGCTGCTGGGTGCAGCCGCTCAGCTGGGTGTTTTCGTGGCATTTCTGGGTGCGACCCTTCTGGGCTTTACCGGCGCCGAGTCTGCCGCCATCGGCATCATCGGCGGTGCCGACGGCCCCACTGCCATCTACCTGACCACGCAGCTTGCGCCCCATCTTCTGGGTGCCATCGCCGTGGCAGCCTACTCCTACATGGCGCTGATCCCCATGATCCAGCCGCCCATCATGCGTGCCCTCACAAGACCCGAGGATCGCAAGATCAAGATGGTTCAGACCCGCACCGTTTCCAAGGCGGAAAAGATCATTTTCCCCATCCTTGTCACGGTATTCGTTGCTCTGCTGCTGCCTGACACCGCTCCGCTGATCGGCTGTCTGATGCTGGGCAACCTGTTCAAGGAGACCGGCTGCACCGACCGCCTCAGCGACACCGTGCAGAATGCCCTGATGAACATCGTCACCATCCTGCTGTCCACCGCCGTGGGTGCCACCATGGTCGGCTCCACCTTCCTGACCTCCTCCACCTTGATGATCGTTGCTCTGGGCATCGTCGCCTTCGGTATCTCCACCGCAGGCGGTCTGATCGGCGGCAACATCATGTGCAGAGTCACCGGCGGCAAGGTCAATCCGCTGATCGGCTCTGCCGGCGTGTCCGCTGTCCCCATGGCTGCCCGCGTTTCCAATGTGGAAGGGCAGAAGAGCAATCCTTCCAACTTCCTGCTGATGCATGCCATGGGCCCCAATGTGGCCGGCGTCATCGGCTCCGCCATCGCCGCAGGTTTCCTGCTGAGCGTATTCGGCTGATGCATTTCGATCCTCCATGTGCTGTGCGCATGGAGGATCTTTTTTTCCGGGGGTTTTTCCTGCAAGCCGGATTTTTCGGCTTGCTTTTTAACTTTTTCCGGAATTTTTTGCTTTTCTTTTGCAGTATTGCTTTGAAATTCCGGCTTACTTTTTGCAGGAATTTCAATACCGCATCTTTTCCCCCTTGACAACGCACTGTATTAAGTGTATGATATCTGTACTAGTACAGTTGACACAGGAAGGAGTGTTTGTATGAAAACCCTCGATTTCCGGGATTCCCGTCCCATATACGAGCAGATCGTATCCCAGATCCGTCAGGAGATCGCCACCGGGATCCTGCGGGAAGGGGATCAGCTGCCCAGTGTCCGGGAGATGGCAGGCTCCCTGAGCATCAATCCCAACACCATTCAGCGCGCCTATCGGGAACTGGAAGCTGCCGGATGGATCATATCCGTCCCGGGGAAGGGCAGCTTTGTATGCCCTCTGCCCCAGACAAATCATTCTGAAAAAGCACATTTGCTTGAAACCTTCGATCAGACCTCTGTCGCCCTGATCGAACTGGGTGTTTCTCCCATGGAGCTGATCACCCGTATCACCCAAATAGGAGGCGGTATCCATGCTTGAACTCAAAAACCTCACCAAGACCTTCGGCGCATTCAAGGCGCTTGACGATCTCACCATGACCGTTCCCAAGGGCTCGGTCTACGGATTGGTCGGCCCCAACGGAGCCGGAAAATCCACTGCCATCCGCCATATCACCGGCGTGTACCGTCCGGATTCCGGCAGCGTCACACTGGAAGGGATCCCGGTGTATGAAAACACCTCGGTGAAAGCCCGGATGGCATCCATCACCGACGATCTGTTTTTCTTCAGCGGCGCAACCATCGAGGATATGCGCAAATACTACGCAGGCATTTATCCCACATTCGACAATGCCCTCTTCCAAAAAGTCGGGGAGGCCTTTGCGCTGCCGGTAAAATCTCCGGTGCGCCGGTTCTCCAAGGGCATGCAGAAACAGGCAGCCTTTTGGCTGACCATTGCCTGCCGTCCGGAGCTCATGATCCTCGACGAGCCGGTAGACGGACTGGATCCCGTGATGCGCCGGCAGATCTGGAGTCTGCTGATGTCGGATGTGGCGCAGCAGGGGACGACCATTCTGGTATCCAGTCACAATCTGAGAGAACTGGAAGACATCTGTGATCATGTGGGCATCATGAACCACGGCAGGATGCTCTTGGAGCGGAGCCTTGCCGACATGCAGGGCAGCACCGTGAAGATCCAGCTGGTGGGGCAGGTTCCCCAGGGACTGGAGGTGCTGCATCAGGCGGACTCCGGCAGACTGGTCACCGTCATTGCACGGGCCTCCACCCAGCAGGCGCAGTCCATCCTGTCCGGCGCCGGTCTGACCTACTATGACATTCTGCCCCTCTCCCTTGAGGAGATCTTTATCTATGAACTAGGAGGTGCCGATCATGAGATCAAAGACATTATCCTCTGATCTGACTGTTTTCAAGAAAGACCTCACCCGATTTTCTCCCCTGTGGATCACATGGAGCGTCTTTCTTCTGATAAACTGCTATCTGATCTACAGCAACGGACTGGATCCTTCCGACCGATACGATGTATTTCCCACGGAGATCCTCATTGCAAACATCCTGTTGGGGTTCTGTTCTCCGGTGATGCTGTTCGGTTATCTGTTTGACCCCAAGGAATGCTTTACCACCCACAGCCTGCCCATCCGCAGGGAGCGGCTGTTCCTTTCCCATCTGCTGTCGGGCGTGGTCATGTACCTCGTCCCATGGACGCTGTACTGCCTTGCCATCGCACCTGCATGCAAAAACGGTCTGCTGCCCATGTTTGTCCTCTCCGGGCTGCAATTTCTGTTCTTCTATGGGCTTGGCATCTTCTGCGTGATGCTCACGGGGCAGAAATTCTCCGCCGCCATCATGTACGGACTGCTCAACTTCGGGTCTATACTGGTCTACCTCACCGCAGAAGTGATCTATATGCCGCTGCTGCCCGGGGTGACGCTTTCCATGGATCCCTTTGTGCGGCTGTGTCCGCCGGCAGCCATGATGTTCCGCACTTCCGTTCACTCCTGGTTGGCGCAGGATCTCATCCCGTACAGCCGGAATATCCTGCTGTTTGCCGCCGTGGGCGTGGGACTGCTTGTTGCCTCGGTGTTCCTGTATCGCAGCCGCAAGCTGGAGCGTGCCGAGAATTTCATGGCATATCCGGCGCTGAATTACCTGTTCGTGGTGCTGTGCACCGTGTTCAGCGGTTGGTTCTTCACGATTTTTTCCTCCCTGTTTTCTGCCAGCAACTACTGGGTCATGCTTGCCATCGGCTGCATCATCGGATACTTCGCCTCCGTCATGCTGCTCAAGCACAGCCCCAAGGTCTTCTATGGGAAGGCGCTTGCAGGCTTTGCCCTGATCGGCGTTGTGATGGTCGGCTCGATCCTGATGGTCAAGGCGGATCCCATGGGCTATGTCCACTATATGCCGGAGCCTCAGTCCATCACCCGGATGGAGCTCAGCCGGGACGAATATGACCACCGCACTTATTTCACGGAAGATCCTGCCATGTTTGAAGGGTTGATGCAGCTGCATCGGGAGCTGATGGATCAGCCGCCCTATGACCAGACGGATGGCAGCTATGGCACAAGATCGGTGCAGATCACCTATCAGCTGAACAGCGGAAAGACCGTGAAACGGTACTATTCGGCACAGCAGCCCAACTTTGAACGGCTGAGCTGGTACATGAGCCAGCCGGAATATCGGTTCGGGTTCCAGTCCCTGAGCGAATTGCAGCATGCCATTGCGCATATCGAACTGACGGTTTATTTTCCCCAGAGCAGCCAATCAGAGCAGCACTACACCTTCCGTCCGGAGCAGTACAATGAATTCGCAGCGATCTTGTTTGACGACTGCAAAGCCGGAAATATGACGGATAATGCCTTCCGTGGGTTCTCTGACGATACATCCGAAACCATAGAACGGGTGTACGGCATCCAGCTCGCCATGAAGGGCAACGGCAGTGAACATCCCGAGGACTATGACTATGTCTATCTGGAGATCCCGAAATCCGCCGCTGCCACCTGCGCATGGCTGGATCATTACATCGACACATTCGAGCCCGACCGCTAAACCATCCCCATCTTCCAAACCCTGACCGGTTCCGGCAGGCAGAACCCCCGAAGGATGCACGCATCCTTCGGGGGTTTTTTCGGTTTCGGCGCAGGTTCGGGGACACACCCACAAAAAATCAGCTGCCTGCAAATTGCAGGCAGCTGATCCGAAACACGGATTTACGGGCAAGCCCTCATCCGCTTATTTCTTCTTTTTGGAGCTGAAAACGATAACCAGAACCACCACGCCGCAGACCACCAGCACGCCGATCCACATCATCATGCTGCTTGAGTCGCCGGTGTTGGGAGTTGCAGGCTTGGACGGTGCGGTTCCCTGAGTGGACTCAGAGGGCGCCGTGGTCGCCTGTGTGGACTCGGAGGGAGTCGTGGTTTCCGGTGCAGACTCGGAAGGAGCCGTGGTTTCCGGCACAGACTCGGAGGGAGCCGTAGGTTCTACCGGCTGTTCGGTGGGCTTGGGCGTCACAACAGGGATCGTCTTTGACTCCTCAAAGCCGCAGACATCACAAGCACGGATCTGCACGCCTTCTTTCTCGGCAGTCGGCTCCTGCTGCACCTTCCATTCACCGAAGGTGTGCTGTGCCATGTCGCTGACCTTGTCCTTATGCTCGCAGGTAGCTGCATGCCAGTGATGGATTGCATCCTTCGTCCAATCGGGGGAGAAGGTATGGTTGTGAGGCTCTGCCGTAAGACGGAAATCTACCTGTTCGCCGTTGCCTGCATCGTAAGTATAGACGGCACTGTTCTGACCTTCCTCAAAGCTGAAGGTATTGTTTGCTTTGTCAAATCTGCCGCCCACAGCACGGATGACCCGGTTGATATCGAACTTTCCGGGCAGTCTGGAGCAGTCGAAATCCTCTCTCTGATCCAGCTGATAGCTGTTTTCAGGCAGGTTCAGGTTGTGAGGATTGACTCCCTTGGCAAGATCCAGACTGGTCAGGTGGTTATACCCTCCGAACACCTCCTGCAGCGCACCGCATTCGGAAATATTCAGGGTGTACAGGCTGTTATGTCTGAAATACAGCTCCTTCAGCGCCTTGTTGGCAGAAAGATCCAGATCCGTCAGGTCATTGTTGTCACAGTACAGTATTTCGAGCTTTGGGTTACCGGAAAGATCCAGAGTTCTCAGCTGATTTTCGTAGCATTCCAGTTTCACCAGTTCGGCATTTTTCGTCACATTCAGTTTTGTCAGCCGGTTCTTTGCACATTCCAGATATTCCAGAGCCGGATTGCCGCTGAGATCCAGCTGAGTCAGATCATTATTCGCTGCAAGCAGCTTTTTCAGCCCGCCGCAGGCGGAAGTATCCAGCTCGAAAATGCCATTGTCGCGGATATTCACATTCGTCAGGGCCTTGTTTGCCCTCAGATCCAGTTCCATCAGACCATTGTCGTAACAGACCAGACTGGTCAAAGCGGTATTTTGAGAAAGATCCAGCTCGAGGAGGTGATTGCCGCCGCAGTCCAGTTCCACCAGTTTGGTGTTTCGGGTCAGATCCATTTTTTTCAGCTTATTGCCGGGGCAATACAGCTTGGTGAGTTCGGTGAAATATTCGATGCCCTTGAGGCTTGTGATCTCCATATTCTGCATATGGAAGAACTCTGCCGCACCGATCTCATCGGCAGACAGCTTGTTATCATTATTTTTATCCGTTTCCGCCTTCACATACGTTCTGAAGTTCTGATCTGGGAAATTGTTCTCGTCGATGGGGATGTCGTTTCCCTGCGCCCATACAGCCGTCGGCAGCAGCTGTGCCATCATCAGCAGCGCCACCCCCACGCCCATGATCTTCTTGGAAATTGCCCTTGCTTTGTGCATATCAAGCCCTTCTTTCCGTTGTATCGGGTTCGGATGCCGAACCCCTGTGTCAAGTAATTATATCAGCTTTTCTGCGGTTTTCAAGTATGCAGGCTCAGTTGTTGTAATATCCGTTTTCCAGCAGCCGACCCAGTGCCGTATCCGCCTCTTC
Organism: Faecousia sp.; assembly: GCA_029258495.1. Lineage (GTDB taxonomy): Bacteria > Bacillota > Clostridia > Oscillospirales > Oscillospiraceae > Faecousia. Next base: position 15,467 of record JARHYV010000347.1, read on the forward strand.
ATCGCTGAAAAGCCCGGTAAAACGCGGATCCACAGCCAGAGCCTCCAGTGTCAGCTCCAGATGGCGCTTGTCGGCAAGGATCTGAAATCCGTCGCTGACCCGATGCCCCTTCAGGCAGTAGTGGGCCTGACGCATGGCGTCGGACGCCTCCATGGGACGCAGCCGGACACCCATGCGCTGAGCGGTTTCCCGTGCCTGCATCCATGCGGCAATAAACTTTTCTTCCATGTGTTCCTCCTTATCCCCGGAGCTTTTTCCATTCACTCACGGCAAGCTCGTCGCAGCGGTTGTTCTTGGGATTGGCGGCATGCCCCTTGACCCAGTGATAGTGCAGGGAATGCTTTTGGGTCAATTCCAGCAGGATCTCCCACAGATCGGAATTCAGGGCAGGCTTTTTGTCGGATTTGATCCATCCGCGTTTCTTCCAACCCATCGCCCATCCCTTTTCCAGTGCGTCGATGACATATTTCGAGTCGGAATACAGCTCCACGATGCAGGGCTCCTTCAGGGCCTGCAATGCTCGGATGACTCCGGTAAGCTCCATGCGGTTGTTGGTGGTGTCCGGCTCACCGCCGGACAGCTCCTTCTCCACGCCGTTGAACTCCAGAATGGCACCCCAGCCTCCGGGGCCGGGATTGCCGGAGCATGCACCGTCTGTATAGATGGTCACAGTCTTCATTCGGCGGTTTCCTCAGCAGGGGTTTGCTCCTGCTCCACCTGATCCACACGCTCCACGGAAACCACCTGATTTCCTTCCTCCACACGCATGACGATGACGCCCTGAGTGTCGCGCTTGTAGACATTGATGGATGCCGCCGGGATGCGGATGATGACACCGCCGTTTTCGATGAGCATGACATCGTCATCCTCGGCAACCACACGGCAGCCGGCCACATTGCCGGTCTTTTCGGTGATGTTGTAGTTCTTCAGACCCTTGCCGCCGCGCATCTGGGGGATCTTGCTGCCGTCGGGGCCGGTGCGCAGATACTCTGCCACCTCGGTGCGCTTGCCGTAGCCCCGCTCGGTGACGGTGAGCAGGCACTTGCCCTCTTCCGCCTTTTCCGCGCCGACCACATAGTCGCTGCCCGTGAGGGTGATGCCCCGGACACCGGTAGCGTCACGACCCATGGGCCGTGCGTCGGTTTCGTGGAAACAGATCGCCATGCCCTCGGCGGTGGCGATGATGATCTTGTCGTCGCCGTTTGTGCGCAGGACATTGATCAGATGATCGCCCTCGTCCAGAGTCAGTGCCCGGATGCCGCCCTTGCGGCGGGTAGACAGGGTCTGCAGGTTCATGCGCTTGACCGTGCCGTTGCGGGTGACCATGACCAGATACTCGTTTTCGTGATATTCGTGGGTGGTGACCACGGCAGTGACCTGCTCTCCGGGATCCAGAGGCAGGATGTTGATGATCGCCGTGCCGCGGGCGGTACGGCCTGCCTCGGGGATCTGGTAGCCCTTGCGGTGATGGACTCTGCCCAGATCGGTGAAGAACAGCATATGGTCGTGGGTGGATGCCACGAAGATGTTCTTCACGAAATCCTCTTCCTTCAGGTTCTGAGCGTTGACGCCTCTGCCGCCTCTGCTCTGAGTGCGGTAGGTGTCCACGGGCATGCGCTTGATATAGCCGTCGTTGGAGAGGGTAAAGCAGCACTCCTCCTCCTCGATCAGATCCTCGATGTCGATCTCGTCCTCCACATCCTGGATCTCGGTGCTGCGCTCGTCGCCGAATTTATCCCGGATGGCGGTCAGCTCCTCCTTCAGGATGCCCTTGACCAGCTCAGGATCCTCCAGGACGCGCTTGTAGTAGGCGATTTTTTCTTCCAGCTCATTATACTCGTTTTGCAGTTTCTCCCGATCCAGGCCCTGCAGCGCCTTCAGACGCATATCCAGAATTGCCTGTGCCTGAACATCCGACAGACCGAAACGGCTCATCAGGTTTTCCTTGGCATTGTCATAGGAGGAACGGATGATCTTGATGACCTCGTCGATGTTATCCTGAGCGATCAGCAGACCTTCCAGCAGATGGGCGCGCTCCTGGGCCTTTTTCAGGTCGTAGCGGGTTCTGCGGACGATGACATCCTCCTGAAATACCAGATACTCGTCCAGGATCTCACGCAGGGACAGCACCTTGGGCTGCAGCACCTTGGGGTGGCTGGGATTGCGCACCAGTGCGATCATGTTGATGGCAAAGGTGGTTTGCAGACTGGTCTGGCTGAACAGGCGGTTCAGCACCACCTGAGCGTTTGCGTCCCGCTTCAGCTCAATGACGATGCGCATGCCGTTGCGGTCGGACTCGTCCCGGATCTCGGAGATGCCGTCCAGACGCTTGTCGTTGACCTGATCCGCCATATGCTTGATGAGCATGCGCTTATTGACCTGATAGGGGATCTCGGTGACGATGATCCGGGTGCGGTTCTGACCGAATTCCTCGAAATGCGTCCTTGCCCGCATGGTGACGCGGCCCTTGCCGGTGGCATAGGCTGCCCGGATGCCGGCACGGCCCATGATGATGGCCTTGGTGGGGAAGTCCGGACCGGTAATATGCTCCATCAGATCCGACAGCGTCGCCTCGGGATTTTCAAGAACACAGATACAGGCGTTGATGACCTCCGTCAGGTTGTGGGGCGGAATGTTGGTGGCCATGCCGACGGCAATGCCCGACGAGCCGTTGACCAACAGATTGGGGAACCGGGAAGGCAGCACCAGAGGCTCTTTCCGGGTCTCGTCGAAGTTTGCATCCCAATCCACGGTATCCTTTTCGATATCCCGCAGCATCTCGTTTGCAATCTTGGACATTCTTGCCTCGGTATAACGGTATGCTGCAGGGGGATCTCCGTCCACGCTGCCGAAGTTTCCGTGACCGTCCACCAGCATGTAGCGCATGGAAAAATCCTGAGCCAGTCTGACCAGTGCGTCGTAAACGGAGGCGTCACCATGGGGATGGTAACGACCCAGAACATCACCGACGCAGGTGGCGCTCTTGCGGAACGGGCGGTCGGAGGTGAGGTTGTCCTCGTACATGGCGTACAGGATCCGGCGGTGTACGGGTTTCAGACCGTCCCGCACATCCGGCAGTGCACGGCCCACGATGACGGACATGGCGTACTCGATGTAGCTGTCCTTCATCTCCTGAACCAGTTCGGAGTTTACGATCGCCTGATCGGGGAACATGATATCTTCGGGCTTATAGTCCTTTTTATGCTGTGCCAATGCGATCCCTCCTTAGTAGTCCAAATTCTGGGCAAATTTGGCATTTGCCTCGATATATTCTCTTCTGGGCTCAACCTTTTCGCCCATGAGAAGTGTGAAAATTTCGTCTGCCCGGGCAGCATCCTCCAGCTGGATCCGTTTCAGGGTGCGCTTTTCCGGATCCATGGTGGTCTCCCACAGCTCGTGAGGATCCATCTCACCAAGACCCTTGTTCCGGCTGATGTCCACCTTGGCATTGGGGTTGTCGCCGCGCATCTCGGCACTGATCCGGTCACGCTCAGCATCGGAGAAGGCATAGCGGGTGGTCTTGCCACGAACCAGCTTGTACAGCGGCGGCATTGCCGCATACACATAGCCGTGCTCGATCATGGGACGCATGAACCGGAAGAAGAAGGTCAGCAGCAGGGTACGGATATGGCTGCCGTCCACATCGGCATCGGCCATGATGACCACCTTGTGGTAGCGGAGCTTGGAAACATCGAATTCCTCGCCGATGCCTGCGCCCAGAGCGGTGATGACCGGCTGGAGCTTGTCGTTGCCGATGACCTTGTCCTCACGGGCCTTCTCCACATTCAGCATCTTACCCCACAGGGGCAGGATCGCCTGAAAACGGGAGTCACGACCCTGCGTTGCAGAGCCGCCTGCGGAGTCACCCTCGACGATGTACAGCTCTGTAAGGGCTGCATCCGTTTCGTTGCAGTCCCGGAGCTTATCGGGCATTGCAGCGCCGCCCAGAGCGGTCTTGCGGCGGATGGACTCTCTTGCCTTGCGGGCAGCCTCCCGGGCACGGTTTGCCATCATGGCCTTTTCCAGAATGGTCTTGGCCGTCTGGGGATGCTCCTCGAAATAGGTGGCCAGCTGCTTGGTAACGATGGAGTCCACCAGTGTGCGGATATAGGCATTGCCCAGCTTTGCCTTGGTCTGACCCTCGAACTGGGCATCGGTGAGCTTGACGGAGATGATGGCGGTGATGCCCTCCCGGCAGTCGTCGCCGGAAACCTTGTCCTCCCCCTTGATGATGCCGTTTTTGGTGCCGTAGGCATTGAGCACACGGGTCAGCGCCGTCTTGAATCCCACCTCGTGCATGCCGCCCTCGGGGGTGCGGACATCGTTTGCAAAGGACAGCATGGTTTCGCTGTAACCGTCGTTGTACTGGATGGCGATCTCGGCCGATGCGTCATCCTTGCTGCCGCTCATATAGACCACATCGTCGTGGATGGCAGTCTTGTTCCGGTTTGACCAAGTGGCAAATTCCCGGATGCCGCCCTCATAGCACATGGTATCGGAAACGATCTCGTCCTCCCGATGATCCTCGATGGTGATGGACAGACCTGCATTCAGGAAGGCCTCCTCCCGCATACGGGTATGCAGGATCTCATAGTCATAGATCAGGCTGTCGAACATCTCCGGATCCGGCTGGAAGGTGACCGTGGTGCCGGTTCTGTCGGTGGTGCCCACAACGGTCATATCCTGCGTGATCACGCCGCGCTCAAAGCTCATCTGATAGATCTTGCCGTTTTTGTGCACCTGAACCTTCAGCCACTGGGACAGGGCATTGACCACGGATGCGCCGACACCGTGCAGACCGCCGGAGACCTTGTAGCCGCCGCCGCCGAATTTGCCGCCTGCATGCAGGACAGTGAAGACAACTTCCATGGCAGGGCGTCCGGTCTGGGCCTGGATATCCACGGGGATGCCGCGGCCGTCATCGGTGACCGTGATGGAATTGCCGGGATTGATGGTGACAGTAATATGCTTACAGAAACCGGCCAATGCCTCGTCGATGGCATTGTCAACGATCTCGTAAACCAGATGGTGCAGACCGGAGGCAGAAGTGGAGCCGATATACATACCGGGACGCTTCCGAACAGCCTCCAGGCCTTCCAGAACCTGTATTTGACTGGCGCCATATTCTTGTTCGACTCTTGTTTCGTCAGACATGAATTGACCTCCTTAGAAAAATGGATTGGTTATAGGATCTGACCCTTTCGGATCTTTATGGTCTGGCCCAGCTTGGTGAACCGTCCGGGCTCGCAGCAGGTGATGAAGACCTGCCCCGAGGTGATCTGGTTCAGGACAAAGTCCTGCCGTCCGGGATCCAGTTCGGAAAGCACATCGTCCAGTAAAAGCACCGGCTCTTCGCCGCTTTCCCGGCGCATGAGCTCCCGCTGGGCCAGTTTCAGACTGATGGCCGCCGTCCGGGTCTGTCCCTGAGAGCCAAAGCTCTTCACGGAGAGTCCCGACAGCGTCACATCAAAATCATCTTTGTGGGGGCCGGTGAGGCACTGACCGGACTCCAATTCCGCTTTTGCATGACTTTGCAGGTGTTCCTGCAAGTCCTCCGTCAGTTTTGCAAGTGATTCCATCGGGTCTTGCACCGTTGATACCGTCTTATATGACAGCGTGAAGTCCTCGGAACCCCCCGAAAACTGTCCGTGGTACGTGGACGCCGCCTCACCTAAGCTTGCATAAAATCTTGCACGGTAGGAGATCAGCAGCGCACCCACCTGGCACAGCCGCTGATTATAGTCCGGCAGCAGCTCCAAAAGCTGTGGGTGATCAAATCGATCCTTCAGGATCCGGCTCTTCTGTTCCAGGATCCGATTGTATTCCGTCAGTGCCGCATCGTAATTGGGACGCAGCTGGCAGAGTGCCTGATCTCCCAGCCGCCGCCTTGCGGCAGCGCCGGTTTTCAGAACCATCAGATCCTCCGGGCAGAACAATACCGTGCTCAAAACACCGCTGAAATCAGCGGCTGTTTTCTTTTTCACGCCATTGCGGTACAGCTGGCGCGGTCTGTGTCCGGGAAAAAGCACCGTACGCAGGGTCTGTTCCCGTTCTTGGGCATAGATTTTTCCGGTGATATCCGCAAAATCCGCACCAAAACGGATGAGTTCCGCATTTTTCTGGGTACGAAAGCTCTTTCCCGAGCCCAGATATACGATGGATTCCAGCAGATTCGTTTTTCCCTGAGCGTTATCGCCCACGATCAGATTCACTCCGGGCTGGGCGGTAAATTCCAACTGCTCATAATTGCGAAATCCGCGAAGGCTCAGTTCACACAGGTGCATGGACGCAAATCAGATAGCTCTGACCCATAAACCGGAACCGATCGCCGGGATAGAGCTTTTTTCCGCGCATGGTGCAGACTTCCCCGTTGACCATGGCCTCACCCTCTTGGATCAGGATCTTGGCCTGACCGCCGGAGGGTACCGCATTGGCAAGTTTCAGGGCAGATTCCAGTTTGATGAATTCCGTTCCAATGACCACAGGGATATCCTCGGTGTGGTTTTTCTTGGTAACCGTTACTTTCATTGGTAAACTCCTTACTTTTGTATGCCGATCAGGGGATTTTGGTGGAAATTCCACCAAAATCAGCCATTTTTCAGACGAACCGGCAGAACCATATAGGCAAAATCTTCCTTATCCGTCACCGGGGTCAGCACAATGGGGCTCAGACCGTTGGTCAGCTCCAGTGTTACCTCCTCCGTGGGGACAGCCTTCAGTGCATCCGCCAGATACCGGACATTGAACCCGATCTCCAGCTCATTGCCGTCACCGGCAATGGAGCACTGATCCTCCGCTGCGCCGATGGTGGTGTTTGTCCGCAGCAGCAGTTTCTGATCAGAGAAGACGCAGCGGACGGGACTTTTGAACTTTTCGGATACGATCAGACCGACACGCTCGATAGAACTGGACAGATCGTAAACATTTGCGACCAATTTGACCGGGCAGTTTGTGGGAACCACACGCTTCCAGTCCAGAAAATCGCCCTCAAGCAGCCGGCAGACCAGAGTGGCTCCGCCCACTTGGAACAGAATGTGCTTGGTGCCCAAGGTGAAAACGGCATTTTCATCGGTATCGGTGAGGATCTTTTCCACTTCCTTCAATGCAGCAGCCGGCACAACGAATGCCATGGTGCGGCCGGTGGGCTCCTCGGGATGATAGGTGCGGCGCGCCAGACGGAAACCGTCCACGGCGATGGCAGAAATGGCAGTATCCTCCACTTCAAACCGGACACCGGTATGGATGGGACGGCTCTGATTTTCGGAAACGGCAAAAATCGTACCGGAAATCATCCGTTTCAGGGCATTCTGGGGGATTTTTACACCACGACCCTCGCCAACATCGGGTAATTCGGGGTAATCATCGGCAGACTCTGCCGTAATATTGAAGGATGCAAAGCCTGCACGGATGGAGATCTTGTAATTTTCGTCCACCACCACGGTAACGGGGCCTTCCGGCAGACGGCGGATGATATCGCCGAACAGCTTTGCAGGCAGGATGCATTCACCGGGATCGGAGATCTCGGCGCCGATCTCATAGGTGATGGCCGTTTCCATGTTATAGCCGGTGAGTGCCAGAGTCATTCCGGCTCTGCACAGGATGCCTTCAATCACGCTCAGGCTGCTCTTTTGGGCAACGGTTCGGCTTGCAATATTCAGCGCAGTGACCAGTGCACTTTTTTCACAGGTAAATCGCATAAGCAAACTCCTTTGTAAAATAAATAATAAAAAATATATAAATAGATAATATTTTGTAGCAGTAGAAGTAGTAGGGGAATTTTATGTGGAAAAGTATGTTTTGCTCTAGAGCCGCAATGATTTTTTATCCACAGCGCAGTGTGTGGAATTCAAAACTTTTGCACAGGCCGTGTGGATAGAATTTTATCCCAACAGTTATCAACAGCGAAGTTTTCAACTCTCCACAGCATCTGTGGAAAAATTTTTGCGTAAAAAAATATGCAAAAAAGCGGAGTCTGCTCCAGATCACAGGGAGCTGTTGATGTTGGCCGTGATGTCGCGGATGTTGTCCTGAAGGACACTGTTGCCGTTTTTCAGAGCGGTTTCGATCTTGCGGATGGAGTGCATGACGGTGGAGTGATCCCGGTCAAATTCCCGTCCGATATCGGGGAAACTGATGTGGGTCATCTGCCGGATCAGGTACATTGCAACCTGACGGGCTTCGGCAGTACCCTTGTTTTTCAGCGGCCCACGGAGCAGATCCTCGTCCACGGAGTAAAATTTGCTCACCTGACTGATGATCAGACTGGGGGTAGGCAGGGAATTTCCCTCGGATTTGAACATATCGTCGATGGCCCTTGAGATATTGGGCAGATCCATGGGCATATCCGTAAGATTGTGGTATGCCATGATCTTCTTCACGGTGCCCTCGATCTGACGGACATTGTTGGTGATATTGATGGCGATATAGTTGCACACATCGTCGCTGAGCTCAAGACCCAGACTCTTTGCCTTGTTTTTCAGGATCGCCATACGGGTTTCGTAGTCGGGAGGCTGAATATCGGCAAGCAGACCCCATTCGAAACGGGTCTTCAGCCGGTCTTCCAGTGTGAGCATATCGCTGGGCTTGCGGTCGGAGGTCATGACGATCTGCTTGCGCTCTTCATACAATTTATTAAATGTATGGAAGAATTCCTCCTGGGTGGACTCCTTACCGGCGATAAACTGAATATCATCGATCAAAAACAGGTCTGCTTCCCGGTATTTGGTGCGGAATTCCACATTTCGGCCGCTTTGCAGTGCTGCGATCAGCTCGTTGGTGAACTGATCACCCTTGATATAGACGATCTTGGCATCGGAATTGACCTTGCGGATGCTGTTTGCGATGGCATACAGCAGGTGGGTCTTGCCGACACCGGCAGGGCCGTAGATAAACAGCGGGTTGTAGACCTGACCGGGATTGTTGGAAACAGCGATGGCTGCACCGTGGGCAAACCGGTTGGAGGGGCCAACAACGAAATTTTCAAAGGAAAACTGGGGTGCAAAATCCAGAGAAGTGTTGCTCTTGCCCTTGGAACGGTAGGCGGCAAGCTCTTCATCGTCAAAGACCACCAATTTTGCGTCGGAACTGAAGATCTCCTTCAGCGCATCCTGAATATAGTCGGTGCATCGGCGGCGAATGATCTCCCGGCGGAAATCGGAAGGGGAGTAGATGATCAGGTGTTCGTCATTCAGCTCGATCACCTCGGCATCGTCAAACCAACTGGAAACCGTGACGGCGCCGAGCCGTTCTTCCATATTGATTAAGACTTTCGCCCAGACATAGGCGGATGAGTACATAGGTGCGGCTCCTTTCGTACGAAACTTATAGTAAAGCCCGGCTTGTTGTGGAAAAACGGGCATAGATATACAGCCTAATTCTAGCACAGGGCTGTGGAAAAAACAAGACATCTTTCCACAATTCGTCGGTCAAATTTCCACAGGATATCATTTTTATCAACAGATTGTGACGAAAAAAGAGAAAGGAGCGGAATATCCGCTCCTTTTTTGCATAAAATTGGATCTGCCAAATAATAGATATTTTTCATGGATAACGCTCCTGATAAGCGGATGCTATCACAAATTCTCCCCGGGCGCAACAAAAAGGAGCGGCCCATGGGCCGCTCCTTTTGCAGGATTTCAGGGTTTGTTTTCGTTT
>JARHYV010000272.1 GCA_029258495.1 Faecousia sp.
AAAACGCCTTCACGGGTGGTCATTTCGTCTTCGTTGACGATCAGACAGCCCTTGCGGTTGGTTTCCAGACCGGGAGTGGTGGAGCGGATCAGGGGGTTGGGGCTGGTGCCCAAGCTCATGATCACGGTATCGATATCCAGAATGAACTCAGAGCCGGGGATCTCGATGGGACGGCGGCGGCCGGATGCATCAGGCTCGCCCAGTTCCATGCGGACACACTTGATGCCGCAGGCACGGCCGTTTTCATCACCGATGATCTCGGTAGGATTGCACAGAGTCTTGAACTCGATGCCTTCCTCCTTGGCATGGTGCTGCTCTTCCAGACGGGCAGGCATTTCAGCCTCACCACGGCGGTAGACAACATAAACATGCTCAGCGCCCAGACGCATTGCGCAGCGGGCAGCATCCATGGCAACATTACCGCCGCCGACAACGGCAACGGCCTTGCTCTTGATGATGGGGGTATCGTAATCCTCGCTGTATGCCTTCATCAGGTTGGTACGGGTGAGGTACTCGTTTGCGGACATGACACCCTTCAGGCTTTCGCCGGGGATATTCATGAACATGGGCAGACCTGCACCGGAGCCGACGAAAACGGACTTAAAGCCCATCTCAAACAGATCGTCGATGGTGAGGACGCGGCCGATGACCATGTTTGTCATGACCTTGACGCCCTGAGCCTCCAGTTTCTTGACCTCGTTTGCAACGATGGCCTTGGGCAGACGGAATTCGGGGATGCCGTAAACCAGAACACCGCCAGCGGTGTGCAGAGCCTCGAACATGGAAACCTCGTATCCGCGTCCGGCCAGATCACTGGCGCAGGTCATACCGGCAGGGCCGGAGCCGACAACTGCCACCTTGATGCCGTTGGACTCCACTTTGGAGGGCATTTCGTTGATATTCTCCCGATACCAGTCTGCAACGAAACGCTCCAGACGACCGATCGCAACGGGTTCGCCCTTGATGCCGCGGACGCAGCGTGCCTCGCACTGGGTTTCCTGAGGACATACGCGGCCGGACAGTGCAGGCAGGGCATTGGTGGAGGTGATGATCTCGTAAGCGGTCTTGAAATCGCCCTCTGCCACCTTGCCGATGAACTCGGGAATGCGAACATTGACGGGACAGCCCTCGACACACTTGGGGTTCTTGCACTTCAGGCAGCGCTCGGCCTCTTCGATAGCCATTTCGGGGGTGTAGCCCAGGGTAACTTCCTTGAAGTTGCGGGCACGAACCTGAGGATCCTGCTCAGGCATGGGGGTTTTGGTCAGTGTCATATTAGCCATTTTGCATTTCCTCCATTATTTGATCAGTGCCTTGCCCATGGCATCCATGCGGCAGGCATGCTTTTCGGTAACTTCAGCCTCGCGGCCGCGGTAAACGCTGTTGCGGTTCATCAGTTCGGCGAAATCCACCTGATGACCGTCAAATTCGGGGCCGTCAACACAGGCGAACTTGGTTTCGCCGCCTACGGTGACACGGCAGCCGCCGCACATGCCGGTGCCATCGACCATGATGGGGTTCAGGGAGACCATGGTCTTGGTGCCGAAGGGCTCGGTGGTCTTACATACGAATTTCATCATGGGGATGGGGCCGATGGCCAGAACCTCGTCGTATTCCACACCGGACTCCAGCATTTCCTGCAGGGGCTGTGTGACCAGACCATGGCGGCCATAGGAGCCGTCGTCTGTCATGAGGATCAGATTGTCAGCAACTGCCTTGAATTCGTCTTCCAGAATTACGATATCCTTGCTGCGGAAACCGACAATGACATCTACCTGAGCACCGGCCTCCTTGAAAGCGCGGGCAGAGGGCAGTGCAATGGCACAGCCGACACCGCCGCCGACTACGCAGACGCGCTTGTGACCCTCGACCTCGGTGGGCTTGCCCAGAGGGCCGACAAAGTCCTGAATATAATCACCCTCGTTCAGATTGCCCAGAGCGATGGTAGCAAAGCCGACCTTCTGGAAGATGATCGAAACCGTGCCCTTTTCCCGGTCGTAACCGGCAATGGTCAGGGGAACGCGCTCGCCCTGCTCATCGATGCGGAAAATGATGAACTGTCCTGCTTTGGCTTTCTTAGCAACAAAGGGAGCCTCGATTTCCATCATGGTGACAGAGGGATTTAATTCTCTCTTAGATACGATCTTATACATAATCTGATCCTTCCTTCATTTGTTGACCATAATAATGGATAATAATATACCGATAAGATTATAACGCTTTTTGTAGCTTTTGTCAAAGGATATCTTGTTTTTTATGGCATTTTCTATATATAGCAGAAAAAAGGGCAGGAAAACCTGCCCTTTCTGATTTTTCGGAGCGATTACTTCTTTTCGATGATCTCCATGCCGCCCATATACTTGCGCAGGCACTCGGGGATCACGATGGAGCCGTCGGCACGCTGATTTTGCTCGACCATAGCCGGGAAGATCCGGGAGGTGGCCAGACCGGAGCCGTTCAGGGTGTGCAGGAACTCGGGCTTGCCGGTTGCCTCACGGCGGAACCGGATATTGCCGCGGCGAGCCTGATAATCCCGGGCATTGGATACGGAGGAAACCTCCTTGTAGCCGTTCATGGACGGGATCTGGATCTCGATATCATAGGTTCTTGCCATGGATGCGGAGCAGTCCCCGGCAGCCAGTTTCACGGTACGGAAGTGGAAACCCAGATTTTTGACCAGATTTTCAGCCTTGGCGACCAGCTCATCAAAAGCAGCGTCGGAGTCCTCGGGCTTGGTGAACTGGAACATCTCCACCTTGTTGAACTGGTGACCGCGAACCATGCCGCGCTCGTCGGCACGGTGGGAGCCTGCCTCTCGGCGGAAGCAGGGGGTGTAGGCAAAGAGTTTCTTGGGAAGATCCGCCTCTGTCAGGATCTCGTCCCGGTAAATGGATGCAAGAGCAGCCTCTGCGGTGGGCAGCATGTAGTGCACGCGATCATCGGTGGGGTTTGCGATCTTGTAGACCTCGTCGGCGAATTTGGGGAACTGACCGGCAGTTTCGCCACACTGGTACTCCAGCATGTGAGGGGGCAGGATGAAGTCGTAGCCGTCGCTGATGTGGGTATCGATGAAGTAGTTCAGCAGTGCCCACTCCAGACGGGCGCCCATTCCGGTGTACATCCAGTTGCCGGAGCCTGCCAGTTTGGTGCCGCGCTCATAATCGATCAGACCCAGTCCGGTGCACAGATCCACATGGTGCTGAGGCTCAAAATCGAACTTGTGGGGCTCGCCGAAGTAACGGAGGGGCTCGTTGTTCTCTTTTCCGCCGGGTTTCAGGTCGGGATCGGGGAGATTGGGTAGGCTGAGCATCAGGGTCTTGAACTCGGACTCTACTGCGACCAGTTTCTCGGCATCTGCTGCGATGGCATTCTTCAGTTCAGCCATCTCAGCAAAGATGGGGGCAACATCCTGTCCGGCTTTTTTCAGGGCAGGGATCTGCTTGGAAACCTTGTTCTGCTGTGCCTTCTTGTTTTCGGTATCGGTGATCAGAGCACGGCGCTGTGCATCCAGTTCCAGAATGCGGTCAATGGCTGCGTCGCAGTCCACTTCCTTTGCGTGGAGTCCTGCCTTCACGGCATCGGGATTTTCCTTGATCAGTTTGATATCTAGCATAGTTGTTCTCCTTTTTATTCCTGCAATCCGATAGGGGAGTGCATCAAAAGTTTCCTTATTATAATGTATCGGGTCAATTCTGGCGGCGCTGACCACCGCGCAGGGTCATCAGAGCCTCTAAAAGGACTTGTAAATCATCTTGTCCATAAAATTCCAGTTCAAACCGTCCCTTGCGCTTTCCGTTGACGATTTTTACACCCCGTCCAAGCTGTTTGGAGAGATTTTTTTCACATTCTGCCACATAATCAATGGCAAGAGGTGCTTTTTTCGGCTCGGGTGCCGGCTCACGGGAGAGGTTCCGGCACAGCAGCTCTGCCTGCCGGACGGAAAGATCCAGTGCGGAGATCTTCTGAGCAGCCTCAAGCTGCTTTTTCTCGTTTTTCAGAGAAAGGATCGCCCGGGCATGACCGGCGGTGAGCTTTCCGTTGCGGAGCATCTCCAAAATCTGCTCCGGCAGGTTCAGCAGTCTGAGGGCATTTGCCACAGCCGGACGGGATTTTCCCACCTGAGTGGCAGCCTCCTCCTGAGTCAAACCGAAATCCTCGATGAGCGCGTTATAGCCCAGTGCCTCTTCTACGGGGTTCAGATCCTCTCTTTGCAGGTTCTCGATCAGTGCCAATTCCATGGCTTTCCGGTCGTCCGCCTCGATGACCACGGCAGGGATCTCGCTCAGACCTGCCATCCGGCTCGCGCGCCAACGGCGTTCGACTGCAATGATCTGATAGTAGCCGGAGTTGGACTCCCGCACGGTAAGTGGCTGGATCAGTCCATGGGTGGCAATGGACTCGGACAGAGCCTGCAGCTCCTCTTCGTCAAAATCTCGTCTGGGCTGATCGGGATTTGGTTCAATTTTGTAGATCGGCAGCATTTTGTATGGGGACTGGTCTTCGGCGGCGTCCAGTGAGTCATCAATGATCGCGCCCAGTCCTCTGCCAAGACCCTTAGGTTTTGCCAAAATCGTTCATCCTTTCTTACAGTTTTGCTTTGAATTCTTCCGCTAAAAGCTTGTATGCCTGAGAACCACGGCTGGAACGGTCATAGTTCATGACGGGAACGCCGTGACTGGGAGCCTCTGCCAAGCGAACATTTCTGGGAATGGCATTGGCGAAGACCTTTCCGGGCAGGTGACGGCGAACCTCCTGCGCTACCTGATTGGAGAAGTTTGTACGACCGTCAAACATGGTCAGAACCACGCCGAACAGATCCAATTTCGGGTTCATGCGGCGCTTTACCATTCTCAGCGTGGTCATCAGATCGGAAAGTCCCTCCAGTGCATAGTATTCGCACTGCACGGGCACGACGATGGCATCTGCGGCGCAGAGTCCGTTCAGGGTGAGCAATTCCAGAGAGGGAGGACAGTCAATAAATATGATATCGTACTGATCCTTTACAGAACTCAGCTGATTTTTCAGCTGATATTCCCGATTTTCCGTGGCAATCAGCTCCACGGCTGCACCGGCTAGGTCGGCACAGGCAGGAAGTACATCACCGAAATCCGTTTTGATGATGGCATCACAGGCGGGAACATCGTTGAGCAGCACATCATAGATGGTTTTCTTGATTTTCCGCTTTTCAATGCCAAGACCGGAGGTCGCATTTGCCTGAGGATCAAAATCGCAGAGCAGAGTTCTGAGTCCCAACTCGTGGAGTGCAGCAGATAGGTTTACGGCTGTGGTGGTTTTTCCAACACCGCCTTTTTGGTTAACGATTGCAAATGTTTTACCCATTCCAATACCTCCAAGTTTTCTATGACCCATTATAACAGTTTCCAATGAAAAATCAAGAGATGAAGGAGATTTATCTATGTTTCACGTGAAACATTTTATATAA
>JARHYV010000247.1 GCA_029258495.1 Faecousia sp.
TGGCGCCGTCCTTCTTTGAAGGAGAAGGCAGCTTTGGCGATCGTGTCAAGAATGTTGCAAAGGAAGTTTGGGAGCAGACCAAAATGGGCGGTCAGCGGAAGAATACCCAGAAAGTCTTCTTCATCAATATGAGTGTGCTGCACAAGGCAATCAAATGGGGGGTAGGCGATGTCCAGTTCCAGCATACAGAGCGCCTTGCAGCGAATGGTGTGCCTCTGGCGGTGGGCGTGAAGCTGAAGGGGCATGGTACAGCTCGTGTTCAGTTGAAAAGACCTCTTGATTTTTATGAGCAGTATGGCGCTCAGTATGCAGGGGGAGACGGAGCTGTTGAAATCAAGGCGGATTCCTTGGAGGAATTTTTCGAGTCCTCTCGCAACCATGTGACGCAGTCTATTGCAATGGCGATCACAGAGATCGGTATGCGCAAACCGGTTCGCTATAATGAGATCATGACCATGGCCAACATGGCTGAACTGCGCGATATGGTCAATGCCAATGTGGCGGATACGGATCTGGCACGAATTGGATTTGATTTTTATGAGTTTACAGTAGGTGGCGGCGGATTAATTGTCCATGACAGCGATTATGAGAAGATTCAGGAGCTCCAGCTGCGTGCTACCGAAGTAAGCGATGTGAATATGGCAAATTATGCGATTCAGTCCAAAATCGCGAAGGGATTCGAGGAGGCTGGCAAGCACGGCGGTACATCCGGTATCTTCTGTATGGGCATGGCCATGGGCGGTGGCGGCCTAGGCGGGTTGGGAAATCTGCAGGCTCAGCCGGTTCAGCAGTACGCAGCACCTCAGCAGCCTGTATACACGCAGTCTCAACCGGCAGCGCCCCAGCAGGCGGCAGGTGGATGGAAGTGTGCTTGTGGTACAGAAGTTGCGGGGAATTTCTGCCCCAATTGTGGCAGCAAAAAACCGGAACCGGTCGTGAGCGGCAGTTGGACTTGTTCGTGCGGAAAGACCAACAGTGGCAACTTCTGCTCGGAGTGCGGATCCAAGAGACCGGTTGAAAAGAAAAAACTGGTGTGCGATAAATGCGGTTGGACGGGAGAAGATGTAAACACGCGTTTCTGTCCAAATTGCGGTGATCCTGTGACCGAGTCTGATTGGCAGTAATCTGATAGACCGGCTCCGATGATACCAGATACCATCGGAGCCGGAAAAAAGAAAATGCAAATTATGTAAAATAGTGCTTGACAATCTTTGATGGGCATGATAATATATCTGAGCGCTCGAGAGAACGCCAAACAAAATACCACAACTTCTGATGAAGTTTGACAAGAAACGAAAAGTTTTCAAAGAAATTTGAAAAAAGTGCTTGACAAACGGAAGAC
>JARHYV010000313.1 GCA_029258495.1 Faecousia sp.
ACCGGAGTCCTTCCCGGCGGACTGAATGTCCAGCGGAAGGCAAAATTCCTCTACGAACAGACGCATCCGAAAAACAACCCTGCAATGCGGGAATTCCAGCTCATTTCCGCCTATGCCTATGCAGTAGCTGAGCAGAATGCTGATAACGGGATCGTGGTCACAGCTCCCACCTGCGGTGCCTGCGGTGTCGTTCCTGCGGTACTGCGCTACATTCAGGAAACCAGAGATCTATCTGATGAACAGATCATCCGGGGGCTGGCTGCCGCCGGCGTGATTGGATCCCTGACCAAGCGCAACGCATCCATTTCAGGTGCAGAGTGCGGCTGTCAGGCAGAGATCGGCACCGCATGCTCCATGGCTGCTGCTGCTCTGGCGGAGCTGTATGAACTGAATCTTGACCAAGTGGAATACGCTGCTGAGGTGGCAATGGAGCATCATCTGGGGTTGACCTGTGACCCCATCTGCGGTCTTGTGCAGATCCCCTGCATCGAGCGCAATGCCGTTGCCGCTATGCGTGCAATGAATGCATGCAATCTCAGCTACTGCCTGTGCGGCAGTCGGAATATCAGCTATGACATGGTGTGCAGAGCCATGCACGAAACCGGCATCAATCTGAATCATCGGTTCCGGGAAACCAGCGAAGGCGGTCTAGCTAAGATCTATGCCACAAATAAACTGAACTAACCACTGCCCTGCCCCATATATTCTAACTGTCCCGCCTTTCTGTGGAAAAGCGGGACAGCTTTTCGCGTCAGCGTTCCTCACACCATACAACATTCTAATATTCGCCGTGTCAAATGGACAATTTATACTCTCACTATTGAAAAAAACGGTACAATGCGATATAATGTAGCGTAATGTATTATGCGATGATGTTGAAACCATCGTCAGGTCTTCCCTTTTCGCAGATCCACATAACACGGTGTGACAATGGCATTTTCTGAGATTTGCAACTGCCGGATGTCACTGGAAATAAAGGAGATAAAATAGGTATGAAATTAGGTATCGTAGGTCTTCCCAATGTTGGAAAATCCACACTTTTTAATGCAATCACCAATGCCGGTGTCCCTGCCGACAACTATGCATTCTGCACCATCGATCCCAATGTTGGTGTTGTTTCCGTTCCCGATGAGCGCCTGAATTGGCTGAGTGATTTTTACTCCCCTAAGAAAACGACCCCTGCTGTCATCGAGTTCGTTGATATCGCCGGACTTGTGAAGGGTGCCTCTAAGGGCGAAGGTCTCGGCAATAAGTTCCTGTCCAACATCCGCACCACAGATGCAATCGTTCATGTCGTCCGCTGCTTTGAAGACTCCAATGTCACCCATGTTGAAGGCTCTACCGATCCCCTGCGTGACATTGATATCATCAATCTGGAATTGGTCATGGCGGACATGGAAATGGTGGAGCGCCGTATCGATAAATGCCAGAAGGCAGCTAAAGGCGGCGACAAGAAATACCTGCACGAGGCGGAATTGTTCGGCGAGCTGCTCAAGCACCTGAACGAAGGTAAGCTTGCCCGCACCTTTGACTGTTCCGACGACGATATGGCTCTGATCGCAACTTCCGATCTGCTGACACTGAAGAAGACCATCTATGTTGCAAATCTTGCTGAGGACGAAGTAAACGAGCCCGAGTCCAATCGCCACTTCATGGCAGTGAAGGGTCTTGCTGACGCAGAAGGCAGCCAGCTGCTGCCCATTTGCGCAAAACTGGAAGCCGATATTGCCGAACTGGATGATCCCGATGAAAAAGCCATGTTCATGGAAGAGCTTGGGGTGAAAGAATCCGGTCTGGATCGCTTGATCCGCAGCAGCTATGCCCTGCTTGGACTGATCTCCTTCCTCACCGCCGGCAGCGATGAGTGCCGCGCATGGACAATCAAGAACGGAACCAAGGCACCTCAGGCAGCCGGCAAGATCCATACGGACTTTGAGCGCGGTTTCATTCGCGCAGAAGTCATTGCCTTTGAAGACATGAAGGAATGCGGAACCATGGCCGCTGCCAAAGCAAAGGGACTCGTCCGGAGTGAAGGCAAGGAATATGTTATGAAGGATGGCGACATCGTCAATTTCCTTTTCAATGTGTAATTTCCAATGTGGGCATATTCTTTTCGATATGCCCACATTTTCTTCTTGCAATTACTGCTATTATCATGTATAATGACTGAGTAAATCACGCTGTTTAATGAAACCTATCTTGTTGAAAATTTGGACAATTCTGGTGTTCAGGCAATGTTTAATATCCGGGTGTAGCGCAGTTGGTAGCGCGCCTGCTTTGGGAGCAGGATGCCGCAGGTTCGAATCCTGTCACTCGGACCAGCTTTCTTAGAAAAACCGCCTATTTAGGCGGTTTTTCCGCATTTCTGATAACTTTTTCTAAAATCTATCCCTAACCAAATCCAGCGGTTTGGGACAGACAAAAAATCAGGCGGCAGGAGTCATCCTGCCGCCTGATTGCTG
>JARHYV010000160.1 GCA_029258495.1 Faecousia sp.
CTGCTGGATGCCGAGGGCGACAACGACAAGCTGCTGGCCATCAATGCCGACCAGTACGACTTGGTCTGCAACGGCTACGAAACCGCCTCCGGTGCTGTGCGTAACCACGATCCCGAGATCATGGTCAAGGCATTCGAGATGGTCGGTCTGGGCGAAGCGGATGTCAAGGCAAAGTTCCCCGCCATGTACAATGCCTTCACCTATGGCGCACCCCCTCATGCCGGTGCCGCTCCCGGTGTTGACCGCATCATCATGCTGCTGACCGGCGAAGAGTCCATCCGCGAGGTCATCACCTTCCCCATGAACAAGAATGCTCAGGATCTGATGATGGATGCTCCCACCACCGTTTCCCAGAAACAGCTGGACGATGTTCACATCGCCATCAACATCAAGGAATAATTTCCTACTCTCCCATACAGACCCATCACAAATTTGATAGACGGAGGTCTTAGCCATGGATGTATTATCAGCCGTATTGATCGCCATTGCCATCTGTACAGCCTTGTTTGCTGATACACTTGACAGAAAGTTTTCCGCAAACGGATCGCTGCGAAAGGTACTTTTGGTGTGCAGCATCGGTGTTGTGTGCATCTGTCTGATCCCCTTGCTCTGGTCTGTATTCGTTTAATTTCTTGATTGATACAGAAAAACAACCCCTTTCGGTTCTTACGGATCGGAAGGGGTTGTTTTGATTGCGTAAATGCAGGATATCGTATATACTATCAGAAAAGAACCTAGGAGGATGATGTGATGGATTTGAAGGTATTGGCTGTGGGCGATGTGGTAGGCGAACCGGGACTGGATCGGCTGAGCAGGAGTCTGCGCAGGCTGAAACGGGAATGCGGAGCCGATTTTGTCATTGTCAACGGAGAAAACGCCAGCAATCTGGGGATGACTCCCCGACAGGGCGAGGAAATTCTGGATGCAGGCGCCGATGTGATCACCATGGGCAACCATACCTTTTCCCGGCGGGAGATCGTTCCTTTTTTGGAGGACAGCCCCTATGTGCTGCGTCCTGCCAATCTGCCGCCGCAGCTCCCCGGGCAGGGCTTTGGCATCTACGAAACGAAAGCCGGATCGGTTGCCGTTGTCGATCTGATCGGACGCTGCGGCATGGATTACACCCCCGACAATCCCTTTCTGCTGATGGATAAGATCCTGAAAAAAATCGACACAAAGATCATTCTGGTGGAGATCCATGCCGAGGCGACCTCCGAAAAGCTTGCCATGGGCTATATGCTCGACGGCAGGGTCAGCGCAGTCTGGGGCACCCATACCCATGTCCCCACTGCCGACACCCAGATCCTGCCCAACGGCACAGGATATGTCACGGATCTGGGTATGACCGGCCCTGCGATCTCCGTTCTGGGCATTGCCCCCAAGCTCTCGGTGGACAAGTTCCGCGGAGAATTGTATGCCCGTTACCAATGTGCCGACGGCCCCACCAAGCTCAATGCCGTTCTGTTCACCATCGATGCATCTACGGGAAAATGCAAGCATGTAGAAAGAGTGGATGTCCATGATTAAAATTCTTCACAGTGCCGATTGGCACATGGATGCGCCTCTGGGCGGTTTCACCCATGTGCAGAGGGAATATCTGCGCAGGAAGATGCTGCGCCT
>JARHYV010000132.1 GCA_029258495.1 Faecousia sp.
TAGTAGGGCTCGTCCAGATCGGAGATAATAACACCGGTAGAAGGCGTAGAGGAATGGATCATTTCGCCATTGCCGATATAGATCGCAACATGACTCATACCGGAAACGGTACCATCCTCTGAGAAGAACACCAGGTCACCTGGCTGGATCCGATCGCGGGAGATTTCTTTCTCAATACTGTCCCACTGGTTCCAAGCACCGGGATTCAGCGTATAACCAAAGTTTTTGTAGATATAGTAAACAAAACCGGAACAATCAAAGCCTTCGTCGGGATCCTTTCCGCCGTATGCATAATCATATCCGAGATAACGCTTGGCATATTCCACAACGGCAGCTGCCTTTTCTTTCACATCGTCGGGACGAGTATCGCCATCGGGAGATGCGATCCATGTGGAAATATAGGTGTGGATCCTGCAAAAAATAGCCAAAGCCTCTTGACAGGTGATGGAATCGGTGGGATACAAATATTTATCCGGACTACCCTCTACAACACCAATGCCGATCAGCAGACGAATCGGAGCAACTGCATAGCCGGAGATTTCATCGGAGTCGTGAAATTGACCCAAATCGACAGTGGGATCATCAGAATGTGGGTAGCCGATTGCCCGCAGGAATCTGAAGGAAACTGCGAAGAAATCCTCACGAGTGATCGGTTCGTTTGGATCAAAAAAGCTGCCGTCATCCTTACCGCTTACGATACCAAGCTGATAAGCATTCAATACATCGCGGTCGTCTGTGTCACTGAACGGATTCGTGTCAGGAGTTTCGAGGTCATTATCTGTAACACCCTTGATCTGCTTGTATGCCAACATAATGACCTTACACATATTGGCACGGGAGATACTTCCGGACATAGAAGTGTGTCGGATCTCGCTGGGGATCAGTCCCATTTGATCCATTTTAAGTACGGCATCTTTTGCCCAATTATCCAGATCAATAAAACCGGAAGTGCCTACATACAGCTTATAACTGCGATAGAACAGGGAAAGTGCCTCTGAACAGGATGCATTCTGATCCCAAGCGAGGGCTCCGTCTGATCCTTCAACGATCCCCAAACCAACAACGATCTGGGTTTCCGCATAACACCATTCGGGCAAGGATGCCTCGTCACTAAATGATGTCAGATCGGCTTTTTGATCAGAATTGATCGGATATCCGACAGATTTTAGGAAATTGGTAATGATGCAGAAAAACTCAGAGCGTTCTATCGGCTGATCGGGACGGAAGGTGTCATCCTCGTAGCCATGGATCAGACCGATGGCATAGGCTCTTTCTACATCGGTGTCCTGTGTATCCTCAAAAGGATGTGCGGACGGTAGGTCGGGGGTCTTACCGGTGATCTTGGTATATGCCAGCATCGCAGTCCTGCACATATCGATGCGGCTGATATTTTCGCTGAAATCTGCATCAGCAAGAGTGGTTGGGATCAGCCCCAATCCATCCATATCAGCGATGGCTGATGCAGCCCAATCAGCTACACCGGAATACGCTGATACAGCAGGGATCACTGAACAAAGCATTATCAGTGCCAAAGCGAGTGACAGAGTTCGTTTTATAGTTGATTTCATGCATTATCCTCCAAATCGATTTCCAGCCCGACTGGGCAGTGGTCAGACCCCAAGATTTCTTGATAGATTGGGGTGAGTTGTATTCTATCACGGATACGGTCGGATACCAAAAAGTAATCGATCCGCCATCCGGCATTGTTTTTTCGTGCATTGAAACGATAGCTCCACCAAGAATAGCAGCCGGTATCATCCGGATGAAGATAGCGAAATGTATCTGTGAATCCACATGCCAGAAGTTTGGAGAAACTCTCTCGTTCTTCATCAGAGAATCCGGCATTTCCACGATTAGAGGTCGGATTTTTCAAATCGATTTCCTGATGTGCAACATTCAGATCGCCGCATACGATAACAGGTTTCTGATGATCCAGTTCTGTCAGATAATTCCGAAAGGCCTCATCCCATTGCAGGCGATGGTCGATTCGAGCGAGTCCTTGCTGCGCATTGGGCGTGTAGCAGGTCACAAGATAGAAATTCGGATATTCTGCGGTGATCAGACGACCCTCTGTATCCAATTCGGGAATACCGACCCCCAAGGTAATTTTCAAAGGCTCCACCTTGGAGAACAGTGCGGTTCCGGAATATCCCTTCTTCTCAGCAGAGTTCCAGAATTGGTGGTAATCAGGCAGGTCGAGATCGATTTGATCCGGCTGAAGTTTGGTTTCTTGCAGGCAGAAACAGTCTGCATCCAGTGTTTGAAGGACATCCAGAAAACCTTTTTGTACACAGGCTCTTAGTCCGTTTACATTCCAAGAAATAAATCGCATACATGTACCTCCGCGATATTTTCTATATTATAGCAAAGCATCTGTCCTATTTCAAGGCAAAAATGAAAAATAGTTACAAAATAAAAACAAAAAATATCAACAATGAACTCCGAAGTGATACACTTCGGAGTTAGCTGCTTATGGGATCCATTCAGGATTGGGTTTTGTTACTTTAAAATAGGAGCCTATTTCTCCGGATGGGACTTGTCCGTCAATGGTGATCACCGTTTCGCTGATCTCATCCAATGCGCACACGGACGCGATCAAGCTGTGAGTCGCCTTTAGCA